>MEND01000258.1:0-2224 GCA_001768975.1 Bacteroidetes bacterium GWA2_31_9
ATGTGTTGAATTTTAAGATATTGCAAACTCTGCGATTAGCTTTGCGTTCTCTGCGGTTAATATATTGCTCCTTTCTTAATCAATATCGAATATTTAATAACATAAAATTAAGCTTGATAAATATTAGTAGATATTAAAATCTATTAATCTAATTATTATACAATATAGATATTCACTGAGTTTGTTGAAAAAAATAATCGCTTCTGTTTTAAGTTTTGATAATTTTCTTGTTTGTATATTTTTTGAAATTATTAGTATTGCTAAATAACATACAATTCGTTTGCCTTTGATGGACTACTATATTTAGTTTTGGAACTAATTTTCACAGTTATTTATTTAATATTATTAATCTAAATTATTATGCACGGACCCGCAGCAAAGTTAGGAGCAGATCACGCAGCTTCAAAAAAATCGAAATTAGGTGTGATATTATTTTTCATTTATTTTATTGTATATAGTGGTTTTGTTGTAATTGGTCTTGTTGCACCCGAATTAATGGGTGTTCATGTATTAAGTAATCAAAATCTTGCAATTGTATATGGCTTTGGCTTAATTATTTTGGCTATTATAATGGGATTTATATACAATTCAATGTGTAATAAGTTGGAAAAGAAAATGAATAATAAGGAGGGAAAATTATGATTTACGATGTATCAATTTGGGCAATAGTTATATTTACAATATTTGTTGCAGCAGTTTTAGCACTTTCATTTTATTTTGCCAGAAAAACTAAATCAGCATCGGATTATTATGCCGCTGGTGGTCAAATACATTGGGGTGTAAATGGGATAGCATTTGCAGGCGATTATCTTTCGGCAGCTTCGTTTTTGGGTATTTGCGGAATGATTGCATATTCGGGATATGATGGTTTTTTATATTCGATTGGGTATTTAGCAGGTTGGGTTGTTGCATTATTCATTGTTGCAGAGCCATTAAAGCGTCTAGGGAAATATACATTTACTGACGCATTAGATGCCAGATTTAATTCTAAAGCAATAAAATTAACTGCATCGATAAGTACGTTAATTGTTTCTGTTTTTTATCTAATTCCACAAATGGTAGGAGCAGGTGATTTGGTTGTTCCTTTGTTAGGATTACCACATTGGGTAGGCGTAGTAATTGTTGGATCAATTGTAATTTTTATAGTAGCTACAGCAGGAATGACCTCAACAACTTATGTTCAGTTTATTAAAGGGAGTTTATTAATAATTTTCTCAACCATTTTAACTATATATATATTAAATAATGGATTACAATTAGGTTCTACAAATGATAACATTCAAAAATTTATTAGTATTTCGTCTGTAATAGATAATAACCAAGTAGTTGGATCAACCGATTCGACTTATAAATTTGATAAAGTTGTAACATTAGATAATAAATTCACATTTGTTAAATTTCAAAAAGAAGGTATTGATAGATGGTTTAAATTGAGTAAGGACTCTTCTGTTTTAAGTGAAATGTTATTTATTTCAACATTAGCAGATGGTTCTAAGCTATATAATGGTGAGCCAAAATCGGCAAGAAAGTTTTTTCAGGTTGGACATTTAACCAAGATAATTGTTGATGGAAAAGAAGTTGATAAAACCGGAGCAATTGGTCCATTTGAATTTTTAGCAACTTTAGAAAATTCTGAAATTGTACGATTTACAAAAAAGGAACTTAAAGATGATAAAACAACTGTTTGGTTTCAAAATCCAACAGCAGGAAAAGATATGATTAAGCCTGGTCTTTTGTACAAAATTTCGAGTAGTGCAGGAGCAACTTTTTGGGATAAATTAAACTTTGTATCACTTATGTTGGCTTTATTTTTAGGAACATCTGCTTTACCTCATATTTTAATAAGGTATTACACCGTTTCCAGCCAAAGTGCAGCTCGTAAATCTACAATAGTTGCAATTGCAGCAATTGGATTCTTCTATGTTTTAACTTTATATATGGGTTTAGGTGCTTCAGTAAATGGAGTATTAGATGTTGAAAGCAGTAATATGTCGGGTCCACTTTTAGCAAAATATTTTGGAGTTGGTTTGTTTTCAATAATATCAGCAATAGCATTTGCCACAGTGCTAGGAACAGTATCAGGCTTAATTGTAGCATCTTCTGGTGCTATTGCTCACGATTTTATGGATAAATATTTGAATTTAAAAATGAATGATAAAGCAAAAGTAAAAGCTGGCAAACTTGCTGCTTTTGGAGTTGGAATTTTTGCAATTATACTAGGTAT
>MEND01000258.1:2240-2592 GCA_001768975.1 Bacteroidetes bacterium GWA2_31_9
AATGTGTCATTTTTGGTTGGATTAGCGTTTGCTGTAGCTGCTTCTGCAAATCTTCCGGCAATTTTATTTTTATTATTTTGGAAAAAAACTACTGCAAAAGGTATTTCTTGGTCAATTGTAGTTGGTATTGTTTCTTCAATTGTAATCATTTTATTTTCACCAACTATGTATGAAAAATATGGTTTAGCTAAATCAGAAGCTATAATTCCGCTTGATAATCCTGGAATTATATCCATACCTCTTGCAGCAATAGTGTTAATTATAGTATCGCTAATGACACAAAAAGAGAACGTTAATAAAGTTGAAAATTATCATAACGATTAATTAACTTTAAAAAAAAACAGTATTGATT
>MEND01000258.1:2621-3327 GCA_001768975.1 Bacteroidetes bacterium GWA2_31_9
CTGTAAAGCCTGTTAATCCTGTAAAAAAAAATAAATCAGCGTCTAATAAAATTATAATCAGATGAAATTGACATGAGCGAATTAAAAAATAAGCACACCAACCGAGAATGAATATAAGGCATTAAATTTACGGTTTCGAACCGTAAATTTAATAACAATGAAAACAGAAGAGATTAAATTCACTCAGTTGATAAAAGCAGGTTGTGGTATAGATGTTCATCGAGACATCATAGTAGCAACAGTACGTAAGAACACAGACGAGTATGAAACTCGTGAATTTGGAGCTTACACAAGTTCTTTGACAAGTTTGAGAGATTGGTGCAAGACATTTGGAGTAACCCATGTTGCAATGGAGAGTACAGGCGTTTATTGGAAACCTGTATTCAATATATTGGAAGAAGATTTTGAAATTATTTTAGTCAATGCACGTCATGTAAAAAATGTACCCGGTCATAAAACAGACAAAAATGATAGTATCTGGATAAGTAAGTTATTATTAAGTGGTTTATTAAAAGGAAGTTTTATCCCACCAGTTGATATAAGGAATTTGCGAGATTTGGTAAGGTACAAGAAAAAAGTAGTAGCACAGGCAGCCAGTGAAAAGAACCGTATAATCAAAATATTAGAAGATGCCAATATTAAGCTTTCAAGCGTATTAAGCAATGTAGATGGAGCCGTAGGGTGGGGTGACGTAAATCACATATAC
>MEND01000258.1:3410-15989 GCA_001768975.1 Bacteroidetes bacterium GWA2_31_9
ACAAAATCATATCAAGTAGAAATAGATTTGCTTCAAACAATTCCGGGAGTGGGTAAAGACAGTGCAATTAGCATAATAAGTGAAATAGGAGTTGATATGAGTAGGTTTCCAGATGAGAATCATTTAAGTAGTTGGGCAGGGATGAGTCCGGGGAATAATGAAACTGGTGGAAAAAAAAAGTAGCAAAAACAGTTCATGGCGATAAATATCTTCAATGTACATTGGTAGAATGTGCATGGGGAGCAACAAGAAAAAAAGATTGTTATTTAAAACGCAAATATGAAAATCTTGTAGGCAGACGTGGTAAGAAAAAAGCACTTGTAGCCGTAGGGCATAAAATTATTGTAGCAGCTTATCATATTATTAAAAACTTACAGCCATACAAAGAACCTCAATTACATAACAATACAAAAAGAACAAAGAAGCAAATTAAAAATTATTTAAACAGAATAGAAGCATTGAGCATAGATGATTCATTATCAGATTTTTTAAAAGAAACAATAAAAGGTCGGTTTTTTACTGAGCAACAAATTGTATCTCGTAGATGAAATTGACTAAGTTCTCTAAAATAAAAGAGAGCAATCAAGTTTAAGCACCAACCGATGTTACCAATCCTCTTCTTGAGGTGGAGTACGAACATGAAAATTTACTCTCTTAAGCTTGTCTTTATTAATTTGATTTTTAATTAATTATTTAATTATATACACATGAAAAAAATAATTCTAAGCTTAATAGTTTTTCTGCCATTATTCATTAATGCACAGGAAAAAAAAGAAAATCCGGTATATGGAATTACATTTTCGGGTTTTGTTAAAAATGATGTCTTTTTCGATAATCGTCAAACGGTTACAATTAGAGAAGGGCATTTTTTGTTATATCCCGATAATGAAAAATTAGACGTTGATGGAAAGGATATTAATGCAAAACCAACATTAAATATGCTTGCAATTCAAAGTAGATTAACAGGCAAAATTACTGGTCCAGATGCATTTGGAGCTAAAACATCTGGAATGATTGAGGCAGATTTTTTTGGAAACGAAGGTAAAGATTTTGCCGATGTTAATGGTTTTAGAATTCGTCATGCATTTGTAAAATTAAATTGGAAAACTACCGAGTTATTATTTGGTCAGTATTGGCATCCAATGTTTCAAACAGGCTGTTTTCCAGGAGTAATTTCTTTTAATACTGGTGTACCATTTCAGCCATTTTCAAGAAATCCTCAAATTAGATTAACCAAAAAGGTTGGAAAATTAAGTTTAATGCTTGCAGCAATCGAACAACGTGATTTTACAAGTAGCGGTGGTTCAGTTGTTTTAAGAAATTCTGCAATTCCTGATATGCAATTTCAATTGACTTATGGAACTAAAAATGATTCTGCAAAAACTGAATTTTTAGTTGGGGCAGGAGTAGGATATAAAACTATTGTTCCAAGATTATTTTCTGAAACAAAAGATACAGCTAATAAGACTATTTCTCATAAAGTAAACGAAAAAGTATCGAGTCTATCGGCTTCTGTATTTATGAAATTCAAACTTCCAATTCTAACAGTAAAAGTTGAAGGAGTTTATGGTCAAAATATGTATGATTTAGTAATGTTAGGCGGTTATGCAGTTAGTGGTATTTCAGATTCTTCAAAAATGTCGTATGATTATACTACTTTAAACACTGCTTCGGGATGGCTTGATATTCATTCAAATGGAACTAAATTTCAGATTGGTTTATTTGGTGGGTATGCTATGAATTTAGGCACAACCGACGAGATTAAAGGTGCAGTTTCTTCAAGAGGTTCAAATATTAAATATGTTTATAGAGCAGCTCCTCGTTTTGTTTTTATATCAGGAAAGACACAGTTTGCTACTGAAATTGAATACACAACTGCTGCTTATGGAACATCTGATAATAAGGGAATTGTAAGTAAAACTAAGGATATTTCAAATTTGAGAGTTTTGTTCTCGGCTATATATAATTTTTAGCTAGCAAATTACTCCACCAGCAATTACATCATCACCATCATAGATTACTGCTGATTGTCCAGAAGTAATTGAAGATACTGGTTCCAAAAAATGAATATTTAAAGAATTATTTTCTTGAATTATTTTACATTTTGTACCAACATCTTTATACCTGATTTTTGTTAAGTATTCTTTTTCAGGAGATAGATTTGTTTCCTTTAAAAAATTAACATTTTCAAGTTTTAGATTAGAGCTTTTTAGTTCATCAATAGTCCCAAGTACAATGCTGTTTGTTAAATAGTCAATTTTAACAACATATAATGGATGACCAACAGCTATATCTAAGCCTTTTCGTTGTCCGATTGTATAAAATGGAAATCCTTTGTGTTTTCCTAAAAAAATTCCTTTAGAATCTACAAAGTTTCCATCGGCAACAGTTTTTTCAAGCTCAGGATTTCTTGATTTTAGAAAGTCACGATATTCATTGTCAGGCACAAAGCAAATTTCATAACTTTCTCGTTTTTCGCTTAGAGATTTGAAGCCTCTATCGGCTGCAAGTTGTTTAATTTCAGATTTATGATATTGTCCCAAAGGCAAAATTGTTCTGCTAAGACTTTCTTGTGATAATCCCCAAAGAACATAGGATTGGTCTTTTTTTTCATCTTTTCCTTTTGAAACGTAAAATCGTCCATTTTCAGATTTTATTTGAGCATAATGACCTGTAGCAATAAATTTACAATTTAATTGATTTGCTTTTTTTAGTAAGTAATCCCATTTTATGTATGTATTGCAGTTTACGCAGGGGTTAGGAGTTCGACCGTGCATATATTCTTGAATAAAATCATTTATTATCAGGTCGTTAAATTCTTTCTGAACATCAATTATGTAATGAGGAAAACCTATTTGAACAGCTAAATCTCTGGCATCGTTAAATGAATCAATACTGCAACATCCAGTTTCTTTTCCGGTTGAGCAGGTTGATGAGTATTCCCATGTTTTGAGTGTTATTCCCACAATATCGTAACCTAGTTCTTTTAGTAAAAGTGCTGTTATTGAACTATCTATGCCACCACTCATGGCAACTAAAACTCTATCTTTTGACATAAATTAGAAACCTCCTTGCATCATTTTTTCCAAATACTCTTTTTCGGGTTCAACAAATTTGTCTTTACCTTCTTCCATTTCTTTGAGTTTCTTAGTAAACTCAGAGTCAACTTTATCTTGGTCAGTTGCTTTGTCTTTTATAAAATCGCGTTCTTTTTCGATACTTCCATTAGAATCAAGCCATTTCCAGTGACCTTCTTTAAGACCTTTTTCGTAATATCCCATAATTTCAATTGAGCCTGAAGGATAATAATAGTATAGTTTGCCATTTCGTTGGTTTTTTACATTTCCTGATTCGAGTTTTTTTGCACCATCTTCGTAATACTGAATCCATGGTCCGTCTAAAAGATTGTTTTTGTAATTAAGTTCTTCGCATTTGTTTCCATTTGTGAAGTATTTACATGATATTCCATCAAGATTTCCACTTTTATAGCTTTGCTTATAAATTAATGCTTTTGAAGTAGTGTAAAAATTCCAGATACTATCTCGTTTTTCGTTTTGGTAGTTCCCTTCGGCTAATAGTTCGCCTGTTTCGTAATAGATTTTAGTTCTTGCTAAAGTTCCTTTTTTTTCGTAATTCATTATAGCTTTTATAGTTCCTCCTTCGTAGTATCGTTTAAAAACTCCAACTATATAATTGTTTTTAAAATAGCCTTCATATTTAGGTTTCCCATTATCATATTTTTTTTGCCAAAATCCTTGTTTATTTCCGTTTATGTCGATATAGTTTGCTAATGAATCGCCTTGTTGTCCAACATTTTGAGCCATTATGGAAAGACTAAATAAAAATATGCTACAAAGAATTAATAAAAATGTTCTCATAATTATTTTTTTCTCAAAGTTAAAAAATAATAGGAATGATATTAAATGTATTGAAAAATTGCAAACTAAAAATTTGAATTTTGCTTATAAAGTCTAACTTGACCTCCTATAAAGTCTTTAAACTCAATTAGATTAAAATTATTGTCGAAATAAGTTATGAAATCATTTTCAGGATTACGATGTATATAAATGTACCAAATATACTTTGGTGAGCTGTTATTAATTAATTTATTTAAAATAACAGTATCTTGAATAGTTCCAATGTTTTCGTTTGTTTTTAGCTCAGAATTAAAATGTTTAAAATAATAATTGAAATATTGTGTATTCCATGTGTAGGCTAACATTTTACTGTCAGGATACTTTGAATTATTATCAATAATATATTTAACAGATTCTCTAAATTGGTCTTTAGTTGGTTTGTTGTAATAGTTTAAAGTAAAAAATAAATCATAAGTGAATAATGATAATAGTGAAATAATTAGAAAGTAGTTTATTTTAATATTGAAAGGGAGTTTTATTAATGCTCTAGACAATAAAATATAAGCTGGTGGTAACGATATTAGTAAACTTCGATAAGTTAAAATTGGTGTTGAAACTATTGATCTGATATAGACAATTATGAAAGGTATAAATAGCCAAAGTCCTAAAATTAATTCAGGTTGAGTAATTAATTCTGTAAAGTTTTTATAACGCTTTTGCTTAATAATATCATAACTTGTTTTTAAGAAAAAGTAAAGCAATAAAAAAAAAACAACTTTTGTTAATGGTTCTGACCAATTGAAAAGAAATTCAAAAAAATAAACTGTATCTATAATAGAGGGTTTTGGAATATGTGGAACAGCATCGTAATTACTATAATAAATCAGTGTCGAAATCCATGGAATATATGTAATTAGTATTATTGAGTATATAAATATTATATGAATATTTTTTTTCTTTTTCGATATAAAAAGTATTGTCATGTAGAAGGCTTGAATAGCTATTAATAATAAGCCAAAATAGTGTAAGTATGAAATAAATATTGAAGATAAAATGTATAGTAAATAATATTTTTTGTTTGAAAAGTAATTATTTTTTAATCTATTAATGATGATGATTAATAGATATGATACTATTATTGAAAATAAAATTAATAGAGAATATTGCCTTGCTTCCTGACTGAAATAAATTGGACACCATAATATTGACATAAATGTGGCTGAAATAATTCCTTCGTTTTTAGAATATATTTTTTTAGCAATCAGATAAATAAATATTACAGATAGTACTCCTGCAATAATAGATGGAATTCGGATGCTTAATTCACTATTTGAAAATAGCTTAATCCAATAAAAGTAAAATATATAAAGACCTGGTGGATGTCCATATTCATCCCAATCTTTGAGCACATAAGAGACATTATCAAAATCGCTTCGCATAATTGAAGAAAGTTCATCGTTCCACAATGGCTGAAAATCAATTTGATATATTCTTAGGGCTGAGGCAATTAATATAAGAACTATTAAAATTGCATAACTAATATTTTGACTTAAATCGAATGATTTATTTATTTTATTCCTTGTGAAATTCATTTTATAATTGCTACTAGTCTGTATTAAAGGCAGTGATAAATTTATGATAAAAAATTTAATATTCACACTTTAGCAATTTAGTTTTTTAATATTCATTCAATATGTTAGATTTAATATATTATTTTTGAAATTCAAATTTATTTATGTGCCAATAACTATCACTAATAATACAAAAGCTTTAGTTTATTTCTTTTTAATAAATTTTGCGATTTCAGTCTTTCATATCGACAGTTGGAATAATGCTAATACAACATCCAGAGTTTTGCCGATTGTATCGTATTTTGAAAATGGAACATTCCAAATTGACAAGTATCATCAATTGACTCCAGACAAGGCAAAAATAGGACGGCATTATTATTCTGATAAAGCACCTTTGCCTACATTAATGATAATTCCAGTATTTGGATTATTGAAGTCGATTGGAATTATAACTTCTAATGATGGAAGTTTTTATGGGGAATCGGTTTATATTCTTGGAGCATTAATTTGTGGAGTAATTCCATTTGTTTTGATACTATGCTTGACGTTTATAAGGCTACGTCGAAATAATTTATTTTCCCTAGCTTTGCTAAGTACATTGCCTTTTTACGCATCATTTATATTTATTTATGCTGGAACCTTTTATAATCATATTATATCGGCTTTTTTTCTTTTGTTGGGATATATTTTTGTAAAAGATAAAAAATACATTCTTGCTGGTGTATTTTCTGGTTTGGCTTTTTTATGTGAGTATTTGATAGCAATATTTATTGTTATATGGATTTTGCAAATATTATTGAACGAAAGAAAACTAAAACCATCATTTCTTTTTGGAATAGGAGTGATACCAGCAATAATTTTTATTTTGTTTTATAATTATCATTTTACAGGTTCTGCATTTACTATGCTATATAAATATCATACTTTTTCTGAAATGCATGTGAATTATGGCTTTAATGCTTTTTCATTAAAAGCGCTATGGGGATTGGTATTTGGTTCATACAGAGGAATGTTTTTATATACCCCCATTTTATTTTTAATATTATATTACTCATTAAGACATTTTTATTTAAAAACTTTCAGGAATGTTGTAAGTATTATTTTATCTAATTATGTTTTACTCCCAAGTATTTTGGTAATATTAACTTTATCTTTTTATTTTGGATGGTGGGGAGGATGGACTTTCGGTCCACGTTATATCTTGTTTGTTACAGTCCTATTGTTATTTGAAGGTTTGTTTTTTGTGTCAAGGCTGAAGTTTTCAAATCTTGCATTTTGGTCGCTTATTTTTGTTGGACTTATTTTAACTTTTTCGGCAAAGATTACAGTTCTTTATTCTATCCCTTCTGAAATTCAGTTTCCATTGACAGATTTATGTCTAATTGCACTTAAGTCTTTTGAATTTAATAATTGTAATATTTTAACTTATTGTTTTGGTATTAATCCAGTTATTGCAAATATTATTTGGATGATAATTTCAGGAATACTATTGTATCTGTTATCTAATTTACAAGATGCTAGTGAAGTCAATTAAGTATTTTGGCATATTATATTTTTTTTAATTTTTCACCATCATAATAGAAAATTGAATATTCGCACTTTTCGTTTACTATTAAACTATAAGTTGATTTATTTTCAAAAGTAAATTGATTAATATGTAATTTATTATTTACGATAGTGTCTTTATTTAATCTCATTATAATATTAATTGAATCAGTCTGAAATGTTATTATATTACTTTTTACTTCTACAGTAGTTGTATTTTTGACTTTTGATGATAAATTTTGAAACGCTAAGAATTTAATATTATAGTTTGATTCATTATTTAATTTTAGCTTAATACAATCAGTTAAGCTATTTCTGAAAAGATAAACTCCATCGTAGTTGTCAGGTATGTTTAGTATTAGGATATTATTTTCGCCTTTATTAATATTATTAACGATTTGGTTGGAAAAGCTTTCGCTAATTTCATTTGCATGTTTCCAAGTTATGTTGGTATTGTATGTGAAAAATGAAAATACAATTAAGATAAATATAATGATAATATGCTTTATGAGGTTATGGAAAATTAGATGAATTCCAATAACAAGAAATGTAAAAAAAATTATTGAAGGAAAATACCCATACCTATCGGATTGAATATTTTGTAAAAATGAAGTTTCAAGATTAATAACAGGAATTAAGCTTATTATAAATAGAATATATGTAAAAATAGATATTTTAATAATGGGCGTTTTAAAAGAATATTGTTTTATTTTAAATATATAAAAGATAATAAAGAGTGAAAATATAAAGATTACAATTGTAGCATTAGTAATAAAATCAGGATCATTAACAAAGTTTTTTAATACAGGAAATAAATACCTATACAACAATAAAAATTTAGCATTATAGGATACAAAATTGTGAAATAATAATGAAAGTGAAAAGTTCATATGAGTTGAAACGCCATAACCTCCAATAAATCCTTTTAGAAGCCATACTCTTAAAGTAAAATAAATTATAAATGGCAAAATTAAATAAATACATACTTTTATTTTATTTTTAAGTTCATTTTTAAATATTAAAAATTCAAATCCAAAAAAGAATAGAATATTAAAAACAGATATTTCTTTGGATAAAAAACTTAAAAGAAGTATAATTAATGAAACAATTAGGAAATTTGATTTTTGTGAAATTTTGAATTTAATATAAAAATAAAATGAGATTAAAAAAAATAAAGAACTAAACATGTATGATTGTGCAGTAAACCAGTTTATAACCTCTGTATTATATGGGCTAACTATGAAAAATAAACTACTGTAAATTGCAATGGAATTTTTATTTTCAAATGAGAAATGTGAAAATAGTATTATTAAATTTTTGTAAATAAAATATCCTGATAATAGAAGAATTGCGTAATTTAATAAATGTATTAAAGTCGGATTAATTCCAAATATATTTATTTCTAAAATCTGTAAAATATGAGAAAATGGTAAAAAAAAGTCATCTTCAAAATTATTTTTTATATCTAATATCCCTTTATTTAGATACTGTTGTATCCAGAAAAAATCATCAGAAAAAAAGAAAATATTAAGAGAAGGATAATACAGTAATAGTATAAAAAGGAATAATGAAAGAAAGAAAAATAATGAAAAATGCTTTTTAGAAATCATATTTGATACTACCTCATCAAATACATTTTTCCAAATCCTTTTTTGAAATATTGCTCGGCTCCAGTTTCGCGCTTTTCAATAGATTCCCCATTTAATTTAGTCAGTACTCGATAAAAATAAACTCCATTTGCTAATTGGTCTCCAAACATATCTTTTCCATCCCAAGCGTAATCTGTAATATTTCTGCCAATGTGTACATTTCCTAATTCAGACATATTTATTACCCGAACTAATTTTCCTGTTATTGTAAGAATTTGAATTGATAATTCATCAGGAAGTTCACTGCCAGTAAGTGTAAATACAAATTTGGTAGAAGTCGAAAATGGATTAGGATAATTAAAAATATCAGTGATTGTTGCTTTTGTTATTATTTCGAAAGAAATATTATAATCATATTTTCCTGACTCATTATTTGATTTATCTTTTGCCTGAACTCTCAATTCATATTTCCCATCTTTTAAATTTGGAGTATAAACAATTTTACAACTATTGTCAGGTAATTGAGCAGGTGTCCAGTACAAAATTGAATTTCCAATGCTGTCTGTAAAGTAAACTCTTTGCTCTTCGGTTGATAAAGTTGATTTTAAGTATATTGCAAAAAGTGATGTATCATTTAAAGATAAGAATTTGTTTTCATCTTTAAGCTTTATTACAATCTGAGGTTTTGCCGAAACTATATCGCCATTTAAGATATGAATTCCATCAAAGGTTACATCAAGCAAAGGGTTATATTTATCTGAATTTACATAGAAAAATTTTTGTGCAATGTTATTGAAATGATATTGTTCAAGCTGGTCGTATTTATTTGTCAAACTATCAACGGTATTAAATTCGACCCAAAGGCTGTTTAAGCCTTGATATCCATTAGTTGAAAAGCTAATTGTATCAATTAAAACATCGCCTTTTGGATGTGGTCGTAAACGTTTGGTTTTAATTAAGTTTAAACCATTGTTTTTATCTTGTATCCAGTATTTTACAAGTAAACTATCCATATTGTATTCACTTATATTTCTGGTTGCAATTGCAAATTTTATATTATCACCCTCGTCAATTGTGTCTTTATAAAAAAAGAATCCATCTTTTGGATTAACAGCCGTTTCAGGAACTCCTTCGTAAGTAATTAACCATTTTTTCAATTGAGATGGTGTTCTTGCCGAGTCGTCTCGGGTTGAAAGTTGAAGTCTTAAATATTCAAAATTTGCAGTATCTAATATTTGATTAAGATAAACATTGCTTGTGTTTGTAGTGTCGAATAATTTTTTTTCGGTATCGTTATTCGGATTTATTCCATATAAACTTATTAAGTTTTCGTCATAATTAGGCGAATCTAAGCTTTTTTCTTGCCAATGCAAATGATTCCAATTGTTTGAAGGTCCGATTTTAACGCTATTCATTTGTCCATAAACATAATTACTACTTAATGTTTTAAACGTTTCTAAAGTTTCGGTTGGCGAATTTCCAATTAATTCTGTAGCTGTTTCGGGATAACCTTTTTTTACAAAAAATAGGAATGGAGAATTGTTTGCTGCAGTTATTAATTGAGAATTATCATCACTTAAATTATTAAATGCATCGAATGCAGCAGGAGGCCAGTTATCAAAACTTCCTGAAATAAATGAGTAAACAGCAATATAATTACCATTAGGAATGCTGTTAATTAACATATTAGCCATGTTAACTAATGTCAAAGAATCTGCATAAAAAACAAAAAATGTTCTTGAAGAGGAGGATGAACAGCACCAAACATAATTTGAATGTCCATAATCTGCTCTATGAGAATCCCAATGAGTTAATGTAACAGAATCAATAACGCATACAACAACTGCATTATATGGGCAACAACTTCCTGGTGCACCAACTTCGTCAATTGTTGCAAATCCTGTCCAGGTTTGTCCAATAGTTTTTATGTGAAGCATTTTGGGTACAGTTATATATTCTAATCTGCGTTGTAATCGGTTGTAATTAAGGATATTAAAATTGTTTTCTTTATATTGAAAAAAGTGGGATTGTGCCCATCCGGTTTTGTCTTTTATATAAGTAAACGAACTCTCTTTCCAATTATAATCATTCCCTGTAGGAACTTTACTAACTCTCCAAAAATATGAAAGAGAATCAATAAGTGTAAGGCTTGGAGTCCATGATATAATTCCACCCGAAGAATTAATGTTCTCAGTTCTAAACATTGAGCTACTTGGTAAAAATAAATCGTTTGTATCTATCTGAAAAATATAATCTGTTGCAGTTGCAAATGGATTTCCTGTAGATGCAATAAGCTCCACAGTATCATTAGGATAAATCGCAAATTTATATGGCAAAATAGGAATTAATTCTCCCGAATTTATTATTGTACTTATTGATGCGGAATTATTATTTTCTGATAATTCAGTAATTGCTCCAGTTACATCTAAGCTAATATCAATTTTATTTAAGCCAGAACTTTTAGTTTGATTAATTGGTAAATTTAATTTCAGAGTATCTTTATAAATACAACCATGCATAATTATGTTGTAAATATCTTCGCTATTATCAGGATAAGTTCTTTTAATTTCGACATAAAAACTATCGGTAAATGCTTTTCCGATATTTGAAATAATAAATTTGGCTTCAAATGAATCTAGTTCAGTACTAAGTACTTCAGGAATAATTTTAATATCAGAATTCGAAATAGTTAAATCGGGAATAAGTGGCGAGTTTAGTACTACTGCCGGATCGCCATGTAAAGTAAATTCAAGACAAGTACTTGCAATTAGTGAATTGTTTGGTTGACTAATTAAATAATTATGTGATGTACTTTTCAAACATTTTCCTATACTCTTAGAATAATTTTTATAAGAAATATTTTTGTAAAATTCTAAAGTAAACTCATATAAATATTGAGCATAAGACAGACCTACTGAAGCTAAAAAGCCAATCGCACCTTTATTTTGAGTAAAAATCCAATTTTCACTGACGCTGAGTGAGGTCGTATGAATATCTCCTGCTAGACATGAATTTGCTGCAATAAATGGATATTTTCCACGATTATTGAAATTTATTGGCTCGTCTATATTTTGGTCAAAACCTGAAGTTGTTGACCCATGACCAAAAAAAGTAATTAGTGAAGTTCCTGTATTTACAAGTTTTTTTACAGTATCAACACCCGTTAACTGAATCGGTGCAGAGCTTTGTTTTAAGAATGTTGAAACATGACCTCCATAAAGAGTATCTTCTATTATTTCTTCAAAATCTTTTAAATATCTAGAAAAAGTATCAGATTCACCACTATTATTACCACCACCAAAGTGAATAACGTTTTTCATCCACGCTGCTGGCTCATTTGCTTCATATTCTTTAACTTTATCTAAATATATTTTAACTTGGTTATTATTAAATGCACTAATTCGCCCTGTAGCAAGGCTTTGTTCTGAATTTAATGAACCATTTATTCCTGAGGTTAATAAATTGTCGCTTGCCGGATAACCCATTGATGGAACATAAGTTATTGAATAATAGTACTCATTTTTTCTATATTCGTTAGCTTTAAGTGATTTTCCAATTAAAAATAAATACTCAGGTTTAATTGTCCAGTTTGAAGTAGCTGAATTGATGAAATTTTTAATCGCCAAAGGATGTTTTCTGATTCCAAACGAAAACTGGTCGTATAATTCTTCAATATTCACTAAGCAAGAGCTATTTCCGGTAGAATTTCGATAAGTATTATAGTTTTGAGCTTCCGACCACAGTGCAGGGTGCGATATTATTATAAATCTTGAATTTTGTGAGTTAGAAATATAATTTGTAAAATAACCAGTTGAGTTTACTGGTTTAATATTTGAAATAAATTTTATAGAATCTTTGTTAACAATAAAGCATTCAGCTAGTTGGTTGCTGTTTGGTAGTACAACCTTAATATTTGAAGTGGAAATAGTAGTATTAATTCGTTTATGATTTGTTAAATCGTAAAATATAGCTTCAGTGCCTGAATTAAAATTAGTTATGTCGATTGTTCTTTTTGCA
>MEND01000258.1:16001-33925 GCA_001768975.1 Bacteroidetes bacterium GWA2_31_9
TCGTCAATTGATGAAAATTTAATATCTGTTGTATTCGAAATATTATTTGAATTTATTGAGAATTTTTTTTTAATTACCTTAAAACCTGAGAAAAGTGTATCAAAAATTTCTCCTGTATATTCAATTCTTAAATGATGATTTTTATTACTATCTGAGGACGCATTTGATAATGATACAACTGCAATTTCTAATATAGAATTGCCATTGCTTGGACTTATTCGTTCGGTGTTTAATGTTTTTGTTGTAGAACTTCCTTTTGGGAATTTAGAATCAAACCAACCCTCAGTACTATTGTAATTAGGTATTGCTTCAGGGTCGGCATAATCTGAATAATAACTCTTTATATCAGTTACATAACAATAACTAATGTTTTGATATTGAGAATAATTAATGTCGGTTTCTAGTATTATTCTTTTATTCGATGCTGTCGAACCCCATGTTATATAATAAAAAGCAGTATCATTAATTAAGCTATAATATGGATTTGTTTGTGTTTGAGGTAATTTATATAAAGATGTATCCAACCAACCATCATTTTTTTCTGCATAAAACTCTATATAATCAAGAATACCATAGCTATTAGTCTTAATATATATATATTGTTCTTGACCACGTCCATAGATTCTTATAAAATTTAACGGTACGATATCAAATTCCATATCAATATTTAAAAGTTCAGTTTTTGAGATTCTGTAAATTCCATCAGAAGTTACAGGAAATGAATAATATTTTTGATTATAGTTTATCCATTCATTTCCGTAAGGCTGCGAAAATGTTAAGATAGAATAAAATATTAAAAATATTGTAAAGATTTTATTCATAGGCTATAAGCTATACTTTTTTATTAATAGCATATTTTAGCGAAAAAACATGTGAATACAAAGCAATTGATTGATTTCCAATATCTGTCATAGCATAATCAATCGAAAGTCTTTTAATTTGCAACCCAATTCCAATGTTTGGTTGAAATGTAAAATCTTGTTTTCCGTTATAATCTGGAATTTGTTGCATGTTTCCAATACCAGCTCTTAAATATATTAAGCTTTTAAATCCTAGCTCAAAACCAAAATGTGGGTCAACACTTATAGGATTGCTTTTAATTAAAACATTACGTTTTCCGTCGAAAGTTGCATCAAAACCAAGTTCTGTCAATAATGTAAACTTTTTAGAAATATCAAAATGTCGGGCAATTCCACCTAGTAATTTTGGTAATGTTATTTCAATCGAATTTTCAGGAATTTCATTTCCAGTTAAAATAAAAACATCTTCTAATTCAGAAGTATTGTAACTCCATGCGTTGAATGTTGACGTTATATCACGCCCTGTAAAACCAATTTTCCATTTATTTATATCGTATTGAATTCCTACATCAAGTCCAAAACCCCAAGCTGATGCAAAATCGCCGGCAACTCTTCTAATTATTTTAAGATTTCCTGCATATCGCAAACCTTTAATCTTAGACACTTTAGCATAAGAAAATAATGCTGCATAATCGGAAACAGAAAATGATTTTATACGGTCGTAACGAATATTTCCATCATTATCAATAAGTTCCAGTGTATTTGGAATATCATCAACACCAAATCGAATAATTGAAAGTCCAAGAGCCGAAGAATCGTTAAGTTTAAAAGCAATTGCACCATAATCAAATTTTGCTAATCCTGCAAAGTATTCAGAGTGCATAACTCCTAATTCCATATCGTTCGATAATCGAGTTAAACCTGCCGGATTCCAATATGCAGAAGTAACATCAGAAACAGACGATATTGTAGAGTTAGACATTGATAATGAGCGTGCTCCGACACCAATCGAAAGAAATTCGTTGCTATATTTTGGTGCTTGTCCAAATGTATAGCCAACAATAAAAATTGAAATTATAATTGAAATTGTTCGTATCATAATTTAAATATGCAAAATAATAATAATAATTAGTTTTTTCATCACAGAAATAACTTATTTTTGAGACAATTATTGTAAGGCAAAATGA
This sequence comes from Bacteroidetes bacterium GWA2_31_9, assembly GCA_001768975.1. Taxonomy (GTDB): domain Bacteria; phylum Bacteroidota; class Bacteroidia; order Bacteroidales; family GWF2-33-38; genus GWA2-31-9. The sequence goes on from MEND01000258.1 coordinate 17,989, forward strand.
CTGAGACAGAGAAAATAAATTTATTTACAATTCCAAATATAATTACTTGTCTAAATGTCGTTTGTGGAAGTTTGTCAATAGTTTTTGCATTTCAAGGAGAATTGCATATAGCAGCATACTTTATTTTTGGTGGTGCAATATTCGATTTTTTTGATGGATTTTTTGCCAGATTATTAAAATCTTATTCAGCAATTGGCAAAGAACTCGACTCACTTGCCGATGTTATTACGTTTGGAGTTGCCCCTTCGGCAATTGTTTATATTATTTTAAGAGATTTATCAGAATGCCCATGTTTAAATATTGGATATTTTGCTTTTATAATTGCCGTGTTTTCTGCATTACGACTTGCAAAATTTAATGTTGACACTCGCCAAAGTGATTCTTTTATTGGATTGCCAACTCCTGCAAATGCTATTTTTTTTGCGTCAATTGCTTTACTGATAAAATATTTTCCTGAAAATAGTATTGTACTATTTATTCAAAACGCTTATGTAATAGCTACTTTAGTTGTAATTTTTTCATATTTGTTAATTTCTGAAATTTCCATTTTTTCATTAAAATTTAAAAGTTTTTCGATAAAAAACAATGAAATTCGATATACTTTTATTGCAATATCTTTAATATTATTAATATTATTGCAATTGATTGCTATTCCAATAATAATATTGGTTTACATTTTAATATCGTTGATAATAAATTTAAAAATTAAATATTTTAGTAAATGAAACAACCCCCGAAAAGTCGGGGCAAGCTATGATTAAACACACAATGTGATGATTATAAAGAAGAGAATATCCACAGATTGCACGACTTTCCGATAAATCGGAACAAGTCGTCCCGAATTTACTTCGGGAAATTTACACAGATTAGAAACAACCAAAGGTTGTTTTAGTTAAAAACAATCTGTGAAAAGAATCTGTGTAAATTAGTGCAATCCGTGGCAAAAAAATAAAAACTTTAAACTAATCAAAATAAGACAAATATATAAATATAAACACATGAAATTTATAGCAGAAATTAATGTAATGCCACTTAAAGCATTACTCGACCCACAAGGAAAAGCAGTTAATGCAACTTTAAAAAACACAGGATATAAAACAATTTCTAACGTTAGAATTGGCAAACATATAACTGTTGAACTTGAATGTGATTCTAAAAAGGAAGCTGAAAAGCTAATTGATGAAATTTGTAAAAAAGTTCTTTCTAACCCGATAATGGAAAGTTACGAGTTTGACGTTAAGGAGCTTAAATAGTTTTTCTGTAAAGTCCTTTTAAGCAGTACTAAGTTATTTTTTTTATTAAGAGAATGTTTAAATTTATTGTTTTCTATTGATTCTATTGATTAATAATGCCACGAAGTCATAAAAAACACAAAATCCACCAAAAAGAATTACACATGTAAAGGGTTGATTTGGTGGATTTTCGTGTTTTGGTGTTTTAGTGGCAATAGCATGTAATAAAAATTTCATTCTAATTTTAAACAGTCTCTAATTTACTTGGAAAATAATTTATTTGTCGTATAAAAATATTATTTTTGTCGTATAAATAAAAAATCAAGTATATGGACTCAAAAATTACGTTAAGTTTTGACCAAGAAATTATTATAAAATCAAAGCAATTTGCAAAAGAAAATAATATTAGTTTATCACGTTTAGTAGAAATGATATTGGGCAAAATTACAACAAAAAAATATAAAACACTTGAAGATATGCCTATTTCAGAATGGGTCAATGAGGTTTCAGAAGGAAGTGTTGAATATAAAACAACAAAGCAAACTTTAAAAAAAAGGAAAGCTGAATTTTATAAATCAAAAAAATGAAAGTTTTTATTGATGCTAATATTGTTGTTTCTGTACTGAACAAAGAATATCCGTTATTTACATATTCATCAAGAATTTTAAGTTTAAGTAATTCTAAAGAATTTGAATTGTTTACTTCTCCAATTTGTTTAGCCATTGCATTTTACTTCTCAGAAAAAAAGAGTGGAAAAGAGCTTGCTCGAAAAAAAATGGACTATCTATGTAGTAACATTTTGATAACAGAAATTGGTAATAATGAGGTATCTAAAGTTATTTCAAATAAGAAAATTCACGATTTTGAAGATGGAATGGATTATTATTCGGCTCTAAGTTCAGGATGTAAATGTATTGTTACCGAAGATAAAGATGATTTTTATTTTTCTGAAATAGAAGTTTTAAATTGTGTAGAATTTTTTGATAAATACTTTTAGCAATTGCAATAATACCCTAAATTCTATATTTTAGATTTACTCATTATCTCTGTTTGTTTCTGAATAGACTCTTTATGAACTAATTGAAGTAATTTTGTGATAAATTCTTCAGAAAGACCTCTTGATTTTCCATATTCTGTTCTAGTGCCAATAATATTTTCCCAACGTGGTAATTGAAGAATTTTTACATTATTTAAGGACTTATATTCTCCAATTTTTTCAACTACTTTCATTCTTTGTGCTAAAAGTTCTAAAAGTTGAAAATCAAGAGAGTCAATTTGAGACCTATAGTTCGACAAAAGTTTCGAAAATTCTGTATCATTTGAAGAAACATCTCTAACAATTAATCTACTAAGTAATTCATTGAGTTGCTTTGGAGTTAATTGCTGTTGTGAATCACTTAATGCTTGTTTAGGATTTATATGAGTTTCAATCATTAATCCATCAAAGTTTAAATCTAGTGCTTTTTGGCTAATTTCTTCAATAAATTTTGTTGTTCCAGCTATATGGCTTGGGTCGCAAATTACAGGCAATAAAGGAAGTTTTATTTTAAGTTCAATCGGAATTTCCCATTTTGGAATATTTCTAAATATTGTTCTTTCAAATGGATAAAAACCTCTATGTAAAGCAGCTAACTTATAAACACCATTATTATAAAATCTTTCAATAGCACCAATCCATAAATCAATATCAGGATTTACCGGATTTTTAATAAGAACAGGAATCTGAACATTGGCTAAAGATTTTGCCATTTCCTGAATTGAAAATGGATTTGAGACAGTTCTTGCACCAATCCATAATACATCAATATTATTTTCTAAACATAATGCAACATGCTCAGGATTTGCAACTTCAACAGCTATCAGAAGACCATATTTTTCTTTAACTTTTTTTAGCCATGGTAGCCCTTTGTTTCCAACTCCTTCAAAAGTATTTGGTCGAGTACGTGGTTTCCATAATCCAGCCCTAAAAACGTTGATTTTTGAATTTTTGCTAATTTCTGAAGCTGTGTTTATTATTTGTTCTTCGGTCTCTGCACTACAAGGTCCAGCTATATATAGAGGACTATCAAGAGGTTTGTCGAACCAGTTATTAATACTAATTATTTTATCAAAGCTTTCCATAATAACAGCAAATGTAGTAGTTTTAGAGAAATAAAAAATTTCAAATTAATAAACATTTTTTAGTCAAATAATTGTAATGATTGATGAATAATTTTGACTTTAAGATTTACTTAACTTATTTTTGGCAAGTTATTAACTAAAATCAAAACTTATGAGAAATTTTACATTTACGTTTTTATTTATTTTTAGTGTTATTAGTTTTGTAAATTCACAAAGCATTGTAACTACTTCAACTCAGTACAGAAATGCAGTGCTGGAAGTTTATACAGGAATTACATGCCAATTTTGTCCTGATGGAGATGCAATTTCAGAACAATTAAGAACTGATAACCCTGAAAGAGTTGTATCTATTGATATTCATCAAGGAGGATATGCAGTTCCAACTGGAAGTCAGCCTGATTATAGAACTTCTTTTGGAGATGCTTTGGCTGGTCAAACTGGTTTGTCAGGATATCCAGCAGGATCTGTTAATCGTCATGTTTTTCCTGGTTATTCAGTTACGGGTGTTGGTCGTGGAGATTGGGGTGCTGAAATTCCTCAGGTTTTACAAGAACAATCTTGCGTAAATGTTGGATTTACTTCTACATTTGATACAACTTCAAGACTTTTAACTGTTAATGTAGAGTTATATTATACTGGAAATAGTAATGTCGCTACAAATTATATTAATGTTGCTCTAGTACAAAATAATGTTATTGGTTACCAAACTGCCGGAGGAACAAATGGAACAAATACTAATACTTATAATCACATGCATATTTTACGTCATTTACTTACAGGTCAATGGGGTGATGCAGTTACTACAACAACTCAAGGAACTTTAATTCAAAGAACTTATACATATACTGTTCCTGCTTCTTATATCAGTATTCCTTGTGTAATAAGTAATTGCGATATTACTGTTTTTGTTACAGAAAGTCATCAGGAAATTATAACAGGAGTTGAGGATGTTGCTGTAAATGGTTCGCATGATGGATCAACTTCATTATATACAGCTGATTTACTAAGCCCATCAGTTGATTTTGTTGAAGGAACTCAAAGTGTAAATCAAGCTTTTCCTTTTACATTTACAAGTACACTTGCTGGAACAGAGGATTTTACATTTACAGTAACTTCTGATGCTCCTGTTGATTGGACTTCAACTTTAAATATTAATAGTACTCCATATTCAAATCCAGCTACAGTATCATTAGATAATGCAACTGATTATATTGTCTCTATTGATGTTGTTCCTGGTTCAACAGCTGCTTTAGCTACATATACTTTAACTGTTACATCTGTAAATAATCCATTGGCTCAACCCAAAACTGCTGAAATTTATGTTATTTCTGGTATTACCGATTTAATTGTAAAAGGAAGCGGTTCGTGGGGCGATGGAAACTCATATAATTTTGATCAAGAATATATTGATGCTTTAACTGGAACTGGAAACACAAGCTTTGCTGGAACTAGTGCTCCAATTATGGTAAAAGGATTTAATGCAAACGCACTTAATGGTGTAAATAATCTTTTTATGAATATTGCTTGGACTTTTCCATCATTTACTGATGAAGATGCTACAGCATTAATCAATTTTATGAATAATGGAGGAAATGTTTTTGTTGCAGGTCAAGATATTGGTTGGGATATTATGAGCGGTAGCGGATATGGAACTACAATTACAAGTAATTTATTTACTAATTATTTACATGTCGGATATTCAGCCGATGGTGGTACAACTAATAATTTATTAACTGCCACAACAGATTATATTTTTAAAACAACTCCAAATTCTTCTGTTGTTGATGTTTATGCTGGAAATATGTATCCAGATCAGCTAACTGCTACTGGTGGTTCAATTCCTATTTTTTACTACAATAACTTAACAACTAAAATAGCAGGACTCAGATTTGTAAATTCTACATATAAAGTTGTTTATTTAGGAGCTGGTCTTGAAATGATTAGCAATGTAGCTGTCAGAAATCAAATTATTAAAACTTCGCACGATTGGTTTTATGGTTTACTCACTGATGCTGAAATGGTATTTACTAATGATAATTTAAATGTTTATCCAAATCCTTCAAATGACGTGATTTTTATTGAATCACCATCAAAACAACATTCTGTTGAATTAATTGATATAACTGGTAAAACTATTTTATCTTCAGATTCAGAAGGTTCTTTAATGAAGCTTGATGTTGCTAAAGTTGCGTCTGGTATTTATACTGTAAAAGTAATTAACGAAGCAGGAACATCCTTTAAAAGAATTGAAATAATTAAGTAGTTTCAATTTTTAATATGATTTTGAAGAGCCTCAGTTTACTGGGGCTTTTTTTATAAATAGGAGAAAAAAGTGGATTTAAATTATATCTAATCTGTAATCAGATAATAGGTGAAGATTTTGCGTTAAATAAATAAATCATATCATTAAATAATTTAGTATGTAAAAATATTTTCAGAAAAAGTATTTTTGTTATACAATAAGCTTTAGGAAATATATGTTATGTTAAGTTTAATTAAGAAGAAAACGAAGATGCTTTCTGCATGATTATCAGAACGAAGCAAGTGTTGTAGTTTGTTAAATTACTATTGACACAAAGCTAGAGTTAATTGTTAGATTTAAAATCAATGTCGTTTAGTTAAGGAATTTTCATAGTCTTTTGTAATTCATCGAATAAATTTAAGGGTGATGCTTCCGTTATTTTTTTCGATTTGGTCGTATTATTTCCCTTGTACTTTCTACTATTTTGTCAAATGCTTCAAATGCTTTATTTATTTGTTTTCGGATAAAAATTCCGATTAGTATTTCTTGTGTCATTGATATTGCATTGGTTCGATTTATTTTTTGGTCGTGTTTTAATTCTGGATTTTTTTCTTTGCTGTATTCTTATCTTACTTTTTCTTCTATCGGATGTGAGAATATTGCACATAAGCTCATTAGAAATATTTTGGCATGAAAATCTAGTTTTATTGCAATCTTGAACATGATTGGAAACGCTACTCCTTCAGATACAATTGCCAGAACTAGAATATTGATATCAACTGTACCAAATTTCCAATTTGTCCTGTCTATTGCCAGACGATATGGCGGTTCATGGGGAAGTAATGAAAATATTAGTTTTGATATGATGTCAGTATCTAATACATATTCTGCAATAAAACGCTGGATACGTCTTAAAGAAGAATCAACCTTAGCTTCGGTATCAAAACTTGCCGACAATTTCTCAAAACACACGGTTTGGACTTTGCATAAAGCACATATAAATAAGCCAAAGAACTTTATTCGGGCTAAGTTTAATTTGTTCCCGAAATTTTTTGATAAAATTAAATTTAAATTACTATTTTTATTATTAAATCTGGTATTCATTTTTATTATTAGATGAAGTGAATAATTATCTAATATATTGAATATCAGATTTATAAACTAATTTTTATACAAAAGTTATTGCCAAATTGTTAACATATCTATCTGAATTATTGATAGTTATAATTTTTGTCATGTACTTAACTTTTTTTATTAATTTTCAATATTTTATCTACTTTTGCTTAACTAAACGACATTGGATTTAAAATATTTATTAATTATTAACAACTAAACAATTATGAGAAATTTAAGAATTTTTTTACAGGTATTTTTTTTAATAGTAGTTTTTTTTTCATGCAAAAAGAAAGAGAGTAATGATGAAGAAATAATAACTCCAACTACTTCTAATGCTTTTAAAGCTACATCTTCAAGTGGACAAACTTGGTTATCGTCAAGTGTTTCTGCAACTTATCAATATGGTGTTTTGGTAATAAATGCTAAAGCTTCAAATGGTAGTTCAATTTTGCTCAGACTTAAACCGTTTGAAGACTACGAAACAACTGTTCCTTATTGCTTACAATTTCAAGCACAAGATAATGTTGCAATATATAAAGCAAGCGATACCGCATCGTCATCATATTCCACAAACGCATATTATAATAATTATAGCTGTGATGATAGTCAGATTAACTTAACTACTTTTGATAAAACGACTAAAAGTGTTAGTGGAACGTTTTATTTTACTGCTTTAAATACATTAAGTTATGACTCTATTTCATTTAATAGTGGTAGTTTTACAAACATTGTATATTCTGATGAAACTCCCCCAACTCCAGATAATCTGTTGATTACAAAAATTGATAATGTTACTTGGTCTGCCGCAACTGTTATGACAACATATTCATCATGGATGGGAATTAGCATTGCTGGAACTAATTCAAATAAAACAGTTGGGATTTATTTACCAAGTGATGCTACAGCAGGAACTCATTCAACTTCACAGTGGGGTGATTATAGAATAGTGTACAATTCCAATATTGGAGATAACGATCCAAATTTAATATATAATGCTAATTCTGGTGAAATCATTATTACTGAGTTTAATAAGGATGCAAAATATATTAAAGGAACATTTGCTGGTATTGTAACTAATGGATATAATAATACTTTTGCATTTACAAATGGAGAATTTGTTGGTACTTACTAAGTAAATCGGAGTTGTACTAAATTTTATTTTGTTCGGCATATCTTATAGGTATGCCTTTTTTTTTATTTGTATCCACAAGTATTTTTTGTAATCATTTTCGAATGTTTTTTTACTCGTGAATATTTCATATATTAATATTGCTTTTTAAATGAAAGAGATAACTAATAATTTTTAGTTGGTTTTTGTGTATTTAGTAAAATTCATGTAAGTTTGAAAATTAAGAAATTTATAATGCAATTACTTATTAAAAAAATTCTTTTACTAAAGTTATTAGTACTATCTGGTTTGTTATTTTCACAATCAGTCAATACCGATTCATTAGAAAATGTTCTAAAGAAAAAATCAGGAGTAGAAAAAATTGAAATTTTGAATATTATATCTAAAGAATTAACAGCAAAAGATATTCAGAAAAGTCAGGACTATGCAGAGGAAGCATTAAGTCTTTCTTTGGAATTTAAAAATGAGAAGGAAGAAGCCTCATCTTATTATAATTTAGCTGAAATAAATTCTCGTCAACGAGAATACGAAAAAGCTGTAGAGTTTAATGATAAATCATATAAAATAAGAACAGTAATAAATGATAGAGAAGGCATTTCACAATGTTTTAATTTATATGGAATTATTAATAAATCGAAAGGAAATACAGAAGAGGCCATTAAATATTTTCAGAAATCAATAGAAACATCGCAATCGATAAACGAATACAAAACTCAATCACAAGCTTACAATAATATTGGCGGAATTTATCAAAATCTTGGCGAATACAACAGAGCTATTGACTTTTTCAAAAAAGCACAAATACTTAAAGAAAAAATTGGCGATAAAAAGGGGAATGGAATTTCGCTACAAAACATTGGAAATTGTTATTTATTGATAAGTGATTTTGAAAATTCATCAAATTATTATTCTAAAGCAATAAAGATATTTGAGCAGATTGATTATAAATCTGGTATAGCAAAATGTCTTAACAGCTTTGGAATGATTAACGAAAGTTGGGAAAAATTAGATAAAGCAATTGAGTACTATCAACAATCTCTCAAAATATATTCAGAAATTGATGATAAAACGGGTATTGCCGAAATATATAACAACCTTGGAAATGCATACGCTAAAGATGAAATTTTAGATAAAGCTCAAGAATTTTATTTAAAAGCTTTAAATATAAATCTAGAATTAGGTAATAAATTAATGGTAGGGAAATTATATAAAAATATTGGCTTCAATCTGACAACAATGAAAAAATTTAATGAGGCTTTTTTCTATCTGGACAATGCTTTAAATATTTTCAAAGAATTGAATAATCCGCATGAAATAGTAAATTGTTTAAATTCTATAGGACAAACATATTATTATCAAAAGAAATATGATAAAGCTATTGAAAGTGTCAATCAAAGTTTAGAGTTAGCAATAAAAAACAATATTGTTTCAATTGAAATGTATGATTACGATATGTTGGCGAAAATTTACTCTGCAATGGGCGACTATAAAAAAGCTTTTGAAGCATACACCAAATTTCACGATACTGACAAATTAGTTTTTAATGCCGAAAGCGACAAAGTTTTCAAAGAAATGCAAACAAAATATGAATCCGAAAAAAAGCAAAAAGAAATAGAATTACTCAATAAGGATAAAGAAATTAATGAATCAAAAATAAAGCAACAAAACTTAATTATTTATGGATTTTTATTCGGCTTTATAATAGTTTTAGCTTTCATTGTTTTAATTAATCGTCAATACCGACAAAAAAAACGTGCATTTAGCGAACTCGAAGTAAAAAACAAACTTATAACACATCAAAAGTTAGAAATTACGGATAGTATTCATTATGCAGAACGTATTCAGAGAGCAGTACTCCCTCAAACCGATTTTATAAATACATTTTTCCCTGAGCATTTTGTATTATTTTGTCCAAAAGATATTGTTTCAGGCGATTTTTACTGGATGAACATCAAAGATAATGTTGCAATAATTGCTGCTGCCGATTGTACTGGTCATGGCGTTCCGGGTGCATTTATGAGCATGCTTGGAGTTAGTTTTTTGAACGAAATTGTTAACGACAAAGGAATTACACAAGCAAATTTAATTTTAAACGAATTACGAAAAAGTATTATAAAAGCCTTACAGCAAACCGGCAAAGAAGGTGAACAAAAAGATGGAATGGATATTAGCCTCATTGCAATAAAACACCAAGATTCAAATTCCAAATCTCAAATTCCAAGCTTCAAATTCCAAATTCCAAGTGAAGAAGAAAGTGAGAAAGTGAGAGATGGAGAAAGTGAGAAGTATTCAGTAAGCTGTAATCAGTTGGCTGTCAATGACGCAAAGCTACAGAGTAGCGAAATGTTTATAGAAAAAGAATCCATCAATAATCCTGTCGCAACCACAAACGAAAATCAAGGCGGTCAAGTTACATGCGACAGTGAAACAAACAACAAACAATCTTACATCGCACAATGGGCAGGAGCAAACAATCCGATTTGGATTGTTCGGGCTGTAACACAATCCTCTGGATTGTTGTTAGACGAAGTCAGTCAGGTGAAAACCTCCCGACTTGTCGGGACAGGCTCTGAAAGAGGCAGTGGTGCAGATTTTCCAAATTTTAAAAATTTGGAAAATCTTGAAGAACTAAAGGGCGACAAAATGCCCGTGGCAATTCATGTTCGCATGGACTCATTTACAAATCACGAACTAACACTAAATAAAGGCGATTTGCTTTATATTTTTACTGATGGATTTGCCGACCAATTTGGCGGACAGAATGGCAAAAAGTTTAAATACAAGCCATTAAAAGAACTTTTGATTCAAAATAGTCAACTTAGTTTAAATTTGCAGAAGGAAATTTTATTTAAAACTTTTACTGACTGGAAATCTGCTGAAAACAACAATGGAACTCATTTTGAACAAGTTGACGATGTACTGATTATTGGATTAAAAATATAAATTTCAAGATTTCCACAAAATGAAAATCTTCTATCAAATCCTGATTCTGTTATTTTTAATTTTTAATTTACAAACTTATTCACAAACAAATGATTTTGAAGCCAGTAATTTGCCTAAAAATGAAATTTACTTTTCATTCTATTTAAATGAAAGTAAAATTACGAAATCATTAAGCCAAAATATTTCAATCGAAAAAATAATAGGTAATAAGGTATATGCTTATTCAAACCGAAATAATTTTATTAAACTAAAAGAAAACTTTCAAGATTTAGAAATTATTGAAACCGAATTTGCTAATAAAAATATTCCAATGGCAAAATCGTTAAAAGAAGTTTTAAATTGGAATTATTACCCTACATATTCGCAATACGAGCAATTGATTACAGACTTCGCAAACAACTATCCCGAAATTTGTAAAAAAGAAAATATCGGAAAAAGCATTAATGGCAGAAATTTATGGCTTCTGAAAATTTCAGATAATGTACATTCAAAAGAAGTCGAACCGGAGTTTTTATATACTGCCACTATTCACGGAAACGAGCCTTTAGGTTATGTGCTTTCATTACGACTAATTGATTATCTTTTAGTTAATTATGGTTTAATTCAAGAAATTACAGAACTTGTAAACAATCACGAAATATGGATAAATCCACTTGCAAATCCCGATGGTACTTATGCAGGTGGCGATAATACTTTATCTGGTGCAACACGTTTTAATGCAAATGGAGTTGACCTAAATAGAAACTTTCCTGACCCCGAAAACGGTTTACACCCTGATGGAAATGTTTGGCAGCTCGAAAATGTTGCGATGATGAATTTTATAAACGATCATAACTTTGTAATGTCAGCAAATCTGCATACTGGAAGTGAGGTTGTTAATTATCCTTGGGACACTTGGTCGAAATTGCATACCGATGATGATTGGTTTCAGAAAATTTCAAGACAATTTGCAGATACTTGTCAATTTTATAGTCCAGTAGGATATTTAAATGATTACAACAATGGAATTACCAACGGATTTCAATGGTACACTATAAATGGTGGTGCTCAAGATTATATGACATATTTTCAAAATTGTAGAAGCATTATTTTGGAATTATGTAGTTCGCATTTGCCTGATACTTCATTACTTAGCAACTATTGGAAATATAACTATCGCTCACTTATAAATTTAATTAAAAACTGTAATTTGGGAATTAATGGCATTGTAACAGATTCATTAACAGGCTTAGTCCTAAAAGCAGAGATTTCTTTTGTTGCTCACGATTTCGACAATTCATTTGTAGTTTCCGACTCAATAAATGGCGACTTTTATCGACCTACAATATCTGGAAATTACACAATTCTTGTTTCAGCTTTAAACTATTATTCTTATCAAATCGACAATATTTCAATCGAAGAGAATGAATCAAAATATCTTGAAATTAAGTTAGTTCCTATACAAAAAGCAGATTCTTGCAATGGAAGTTTTTATGCATATATTCGTCCTAATCTGATAATTGATAAAGCAAAAATTAAAATAGTAAGTTCCAATTCAGATAACATATATATTAAAATAATTAACACAGACGGAAGAGAGCTTTTTTATAATCAGTTCAGTTCAAAATGTAATTCCGAAATTGAAATAAATTTCAACAGTTTTAAAAATGGAATTTATTATGTAATTTTATCACAGGATGATAAAAAAATAATTTATAAAATATTAAAAGTGTAAATACATGTCTTATAACGAAAATAATTTCAAGGTAAAGGGTGAGGAGCTTTTAAAAAAGGTAAAAGAACTTATTAAAGAAGGAAATGTAAGTCGAATAATTATTAAAGATCAAAACGAGAAAACATATTTAGAAATACCAGTAAATGTTGGTATTGTAGGAGCATTGTTTGTTCCTGTTTTTGCTGCAATTGGTGCTTTAGCTGCATTAGCCGCTAATTTTACGATAGAAGTAATAAGAAAAAGTGAATAAGGCTTTTATAACATGCTAATTAATACAAATACTTGAGCATTATTTAAGATTAATCAATATAATTTTCTTTTATTCTTTACTTTATCCTACCTTTGCAAATTCTTTAAAAAAATATATGCAAAAAATTAGGAACATCGCAATTATTGCTCACGTCGATCATGGAAAGACTACACTAGTAGATAAAATTATTCAGGAATGTAATGTTTTAGATGTTAGAAAAGATTATGGAGACTTAATACTTGATAGCAATGATTTAGAGCGTGAAAGAGGAATTACAATTCTGGCAAAAAATGTTGCCGCAAAATATAAAGATGTAAAAATTAACATTATTGATACTCCTGGTCACGCCGATTTTGGTGGAGAAGTTGAAAGAGTTCTTAAAATGGCAGATGGAGTTTTGCTTTTAGTAGATGCATTTGAAGGGCCCATGCCACAAACTCGTTTTGTACTTGGTAAAGCGGTTGAACTTGGTTTGAAAATTATTGTTGTTATAAATAAAGTTGACAAACCAAATTGTAAACCTGATGAAGTTCAGCAAGATGTATTTGAATTAATGTTTAATTTAGAAGCAAGTGACGAACAATTAGATTTTGCAACTATATATGGTTCATCAAAGCAAGGTTGGATGAGTCTTGATTGGAAAAATCAAGGAAATACAATTCTTCCTTTATTAGATACGATAGTAGAAATGATTCCTGAAGCACCTTATAGAGAAGGTCTTTTGCAAATGCAAGTTGCATCTTTAGATTATTCAAGTTTTGTAGGAAGGATTGCAATCGGACGAATCTTTAGAGGAAATATTGAAGAAGGAAAAGATTATATTCTTTGTAAAAAGGATGGTTCAAATAAGAAAATTAGAGTTAAAGAACTTTATTTGTTTGCAGGACTTGGAAAAGAAAGAGTTCAGAAAGCACGTAGTGGAGATATTTGTGCAGTAGTTGGAATAGATGATTTTGAGATTGGTGATACAATTGCAGATTTATTGAACCCCGAACCAATGAAGCGTATTGAAGTTGACGAACCAACAATGAGTATGTTGTTTACAATCAACAATTCACCATTTTTTGGAACAGAAGGAAAATTTGTAACTTCACGTCACCTTAGAGATAGATTATTTAAAGAAACTGAAAAAAATCTTGCATTAAGAGTTGATGTTACTAGTTCAGAAGACAAATTTAATGTTTACGGAAGAGGTATTTTACATTTATCTGTACTCATTGAAACAATGCGAAGAGAAGGTTATGAATTTCAAGTTGGTAAACCACAGGTTATTATAAAAGAAATTGATGGGGTTAAAAACGAACCTTATGAAAGTCTTGTTGTTGATGTTCCAGAAGAATATTCAGGTAAAGTAATTGAACTTGTAAGCCAAAAAAAGGGAGACTTGTTAGTAATGATTCCAAAAGGAGATTTACTACATCTCGAATTTTATATTCCATCAAGAGGTTTAATTGGTTTGAGAAGTAATGTGCTAACTGCAACTGCAGGAAAAGCTGTTATGAATCATAGATTTAAAGAATTTGCACCATACAAGGGAGTTATTCCAGGTAGAAATAATGGATCTTTAATTTCTCTTGATGCAGGGCAAGCAACAGCGTTTGCTATTGATAGATTACAAGACAGGGGTAAGTTTTTTATTGATCCAGCAGAAAAGGTTTACAAAGGAATGGTAATTGGAGAATATACAAGAGCTGGAGATTTGGGATTGAATGTTGTAAAAGGAAAAAAATTGTCAAATATGCGTGCTTCTGGTACTGATGAAGGAGTTCGAATTTATCCGAAAATTAGATTTTCACTCGAAGAAGCAATGGAGCATATTAGCGAAGACGAATATTTAGAAATTACTCCTGTGAGTTTAAGAATGAGAAAAATTTTGTTTACGCCTTAATTTTTTATAGTTTTTTTTGGAAATAATGCGAAATATGAATCCGGTTTAATGCCGGATTTTTTTATTTATCACTATATTTGATAAAACGTATAATTGAAAATTATTTTTTAATTCTAAAAAAATGAATGAATTATTTGTTATTAGTAATCTCAGAAATATTCCTAAAGTTTTAATATTCTGTTTCTTTGCTTTTTTTATTAGTAATTCAAATGCTCAATCAAATAAAACTTATTCTACAAAAAAACAACATAAGGAGTTTTATGATCAATTTATTGAAAAGTATAACTCGTCTGATGTAAAAAGAGTTTGGGAATCAGATGTTAATGAAAAATTTGAAGATTATATTAATGGAAATACCGAAAAAGAATTAATTAGCACTTATAGCACAGTAATTCATGAACTTCTTCATGGTTTTAATAATATAGATTTTGATGGCCATCACTATTTTATTGAAAAGGATATTCGAATCTATGTTCCATTTACCAAAATCTTTAATTCTAAGGAATTAAATTCTTTTGTGAGAAAAGGACAGCAGGATAGTATAGTACGTTATAATATTTATATAGCTGCTAAAAACGAGGTTTATGGCTATGGGAAAGTAGGTAATATTGATTTTTCAGGTATAAACGAACCAATGTCTGTTGAAAAGGGAATTTACGGTTTGATTGAAGAGTTCAGTGCATATTTCTATGGTTCTTTATCTGTTTATGAGTTATTTGATTATTATAAATCAAAATATAAAATTGATGACTCTGAAGCATGGAATGATTATAAAGACCCAGTTTACAGTGAGTCGATGGCATATTACGAGTTTAACCTATTTATAGGCTGGTACTTGATTTATGCAAAAGAAAAACATCCTGATATTTATAAGGAACTTATAAATAATAAACCTTTACGTGTTGTGTATTCTCTTATGGATGATAAGTTTAGAAATTTAGTAACAAATTTTGATGCAAGAGTTCAGGAAATCAATAAAAATCTGAAACCAGAGGTTATTGACATATTAGACTTTAGTGGTTCTGATGATGATATTATTAGGTTTTTGGAATTAGCTGGGATGGAATCTGAAACAATTTATAAATTGGAAACTAAATTAATTAATGGACATAAAGTTGAAACAAAGAAAATAATATTAGATGAGAGGATTTACAAAGATCTTAAAAAACAATATTTTGATGTAGCTAAACAATTTCAAAAAACGCTTGACAGTAGTAAGTTCACATTCTTGAAATTTGAACAAAATATTGAATATCTGAAAAAACAATATACTCCTGAAATTTACGATGAACTGAAAAAATT
>MEND01000259.1 GCA_001768975.1 Bacteroidetes bacterium GWA2_31_9
ATAGTGAATGTTGGAATTACTGGCTATCGAAATATTCCGATTACAGACAAATTTTGTCTGCCTGTTAAAGCGTCGATAATAACTAACCCACAGATTGAAAATATATATTTTGCATTTGGAATTACTTTTTAATAATTAATAATAGGAGATTTACTTATGATTGAAACTGGCTCAACGGGATTTATGCTTCTGGCATGTAGTCTCGTAATGTTAATGACACCCGCACTGGCATTTTTCTATGGCGGTTTGGCAACAAAACGAAATATTTTGGGTATTATGATTCAAAGTTTTGTTTCGTTAGGATGGACAACTGTACTTTGGTTTATTTTTGGTTATTCGCTGTGTTTTAGCGGAGGAGAAGGAGGAATTATCGGAAACCTCGACAAAGCTTTTTTGAACGGTGTTTCTATGAAATCAATGTATGCAGGAAATAATGTAATTCCTGAATATGCATTTTTTGCTTATCAAATGATGTTTGCAATTATTACACCTGCCTTGATTACAGGTGCTTTTGTAAACAGAGTAACTTTTAAATCATATATGATATTTCTAACATTCTGGCAAATAATGGTTTATTATCCATTTGTACACATGGTTTGGGGTGGTGGATTTTTAGCCGAATGGGGAGTTTTAGATTTTGCAGGAGGAATCGTTGTTCATGCAACTGCTGGATTTGCTGCTTTAGCTTCGGTATTTTATGTTGGAGCTAGGGTTGATAAATTTTCACAACCTAATAGCATTCCACTTGTTGCAATTGGAAGTGGTTTATTGTGGTTTGGCTGGTATGGTTTTAATGCCGGAAGCGAATTAAAAGTTGATGATGTTACTACTTTAGCTTTTGTAAACACTGATATTGCTGCTTCTTTTGCTACAGTTGCTTGGTTAATTATAGAATGGGGAAGAGAACGAAAACCAAAATTTGTTGGCTTATTAACTGGCTCAATTGCAGGACTTGCAACTATTACTCCTTGTGCAGGATTTGTTCCAGTTTGGGCTTCACCAATAATAGGTACTGTTGCTGGAATCGTTTGTTATTTGGCTGTTCAGTTTAAAAATAAAATGAAATGGGACGATGCTCTTGATGTATGGGGTGTTCACGGTATTGGAGGTTTTATCGGAACAATTTTATTAGGCGTTTTTGCATCATCTAGCGTAAATTCAATGGTAACAACAAATGGACTTGCTTTTGGCGAAACTTCATTTTTTTGGAAAGAAGTTGTTGCTGTTTTATTTGCATCGGCTTATGGATTCATTTTTACATATATAATGCTTGTTTTAATAAATTTTGTAACACCTGTAAGAGTATCAGATTCTGACGAAAAACTTGGACTTGATACTTCGCTTCATGGCGAACAAGCTTATGACGAGGGGGCTTTGTAGTTTGTAAAGTTGGTTAATTATTAACCTGTTAGGTTTCCTAAAACCTAACAGGTTTTTTTTATGTTCGTTGAGCAATTTCGAAACTAAATTTCAATAATTTTATTTTTAATTGCATACTTAACTAAATCAACAACTGATTTAATTTCAAGCTTTAACATAATGTTGTTTTTATGAGTTTCAACTGTTCTTATGCTTATAAATAGTTTTTCCGCTATTTCAGGATTCGTATTTCCATCAAGAATTAATTTCAATATTTCGTATTCTCTTTCAGTCAGCTTTTCAAAATTAGAACTGGTAATTTCAGTTCCTTTTTTTGCATTTTTAATATAACTTTTGAGCATAATATTTGAAATGTCGCCACTGAAATATTCATTACCAGCTTTAATCTGGCAAATAGCTTCAATTAATTCTTTTCGTGTTGTATTTTTTGGTAAATAACCTTTAATTCCGGCTTTTAAAGCATTGAATATAAAATCTTCATTTGTGTACATCGAAAGTATAAGAAGTTTTATTTCGGGCTTTTCGGCTTTTAATATTTTTGCAATTTCAATTCCTGACATTTTTGGCAATGAAATATCAAGAATTATTATATCAGGACTAATAGTTTTTAGCATTTCAAAAAGCTGATAACCATCTGATGCTTCGCCAACTATAGAGATATAACTGCTATCGCATAATAATGATTTTATCCCATCTCTTACAATTAAGTGGTCATCAACAAGTATAATTTTAATTTTATCCATTTTGTTCAATTACTGGTATTGAAATAATAATTTTTGTTCCAGATATTTTATCCGAAAATATATTAAATGTTCCGTTCATTAATATAGTTCTTTCTTTTATATTTGGCAATCCGCTCCCCGAATTTTCAGGAATTGAATCAAGCTCAAATCCGTGTCCATTGTCAATAATTGTTAATATAAGAATATTGTCTTCGTATTTCAAGTCAACATTTAATTCTGAAGCTGAGGAGTGTTTAATCACATTATTTATACATTCTTGCACTATTCGGAATAAATAATTTTGTATTAAATCGGGCAGTTGTGGAATTGTATTAAAATTGAATTGTATGTTGATTCCAGAATTATCGGAATATTCGTTGCAAATATTTCTGATTGCTTTTATAACTCCAAAATTTTTCAAAACAGCCGGCATTAAATTGTCCGACATGCTTTTAACATCGTCGATTGTAGAATTTACCAAATCGTTAATTTTATCAATTTTATTCTGATTGTTTAATTCGTCGCAAAGTTTAATATTTTCGAGTTGAAGTTTTATAGCGATTAGCGATTGTCCAAGTCCGTCGTGTAATTCTCGTGAAAGCCTTTGTCGTTCTAGCTCTTGACCATCGATTATTGCTCTTAAACGCATTAATTTTTCTTTTTCAAGTTCTTCGGTTTTTTGTTTAAGCCTAATTGACATGTTATTAAACGACTCGGTTAAAACACCAATTTCATCATTAGATTTAATTTTCAATTCAAGATTAAAATCTCCATCTCCAACTTTATCAATAGCTTTTGTAAGATTTATAATTGGTTGTGTTATTCGTTTAGATAGATAGTATGCAATAAATAGTATCAAAATAAATATAATTATACTCAAAAATATAGTTTTATTAAAAATTTTATAAACTGGTTTCATTGCCTCGTCGTAATCTATTTCTGCAATAATAATCCAGTCGAGATCTTTGATATTAAGGTGATTGAATGTGCTGATAACTTTAATATTCCTGTAATCGTTGATAATATTGGTTTCGGGTTGATTGCTAAAAGCGTTTATAACAGCTTCTGTGTTTACTTTAATATTATTTATTGAGTTTTTTATAAATCGAGACTGGCTTCTCATATTAAAATCGCTTCCAACCAAATAAATTTCACCAGTATTTCCAAGTCCATACATAGGATTTTCCTCAAGCATAATAGAATTTATGGTTTCAGATGAAATTTCAAAAAATAAATATCCGTTTTTGGAGTTAAAAAATTCAGATTTAGTACAAATTACCAAAACAGGAGTGGTGTCGTTTTTAATATTATAATAATCAGTTATTAATATTTCAGTTGTAGTCTTAAGTTTTTGAATTATTTCGTTTTGATAACTTAGAGTAGTTCCGTTTTTTATAAATCCTGTTGAATGTTCGTCGGCGATATTCATTTCGTAAATACATGAATCATAGCTTATATAATAAACTCTGTGATAGTATCTATTATTTCTAAGCAAATTGTAAAATGAATTTCCAAAAGCGATAGTGTCATTTAAATTTTTACTTTCGGGTTTATTGAAACTGAGTTTAGATGATGACAAAACTTCTATTTCCTTTATTCTGTCGGAAAAAAAGTTTTCAATCCTAATTTTTTTTTCAGTTTTAATTGATGTTAATTGATCATAAGTTCGTGAAAAAATAGCTGATTGTGTGCTGAAATATGAATAAGTAAGCAAAATTGCTGTAATCGAAAAACCGACTAAAGTAAAATAAAGAATTAATCTTTCGCTTAGTGATATAAATCTTGCCATGCTTTAAATCTTCACGAAATTAATAAAGTTTTCTTAATCAGCTTTTTTATTAACACTAAAAACTTCAATTATTGCCTTAGCTTTAATCATGCACTCTTCGTATTCATTTTCAGCGTCTGAATTTATAGTAATTGCACCGCCAACCATATATGAAATATATTTTTGAGTATTGTTATATAATATACTACGAATTACAACATTAAAGTCAAAATCGCCATCAGGAGTAATATAACCAACTGAACCTGAAAATAATCCACGTTTGAACTCTTCAAACTCTTCGATTAATTCCATTGCTCGAATTTTTGGTGCTCCAGTCATCGAACCCATTGGAAAACAGCTTTTTATAATATCAACTAAATGAACACTTTCGCTTACTTCTGATGAAATTGTGGAGATTAACTGATGAACCTGATTAAATGTATAAACTTCGCAAAGTTCTTCTACTCTTACACTTTTGCGATTTGCAGTTTTTGAAAGGTCGTTTCTTACAAGGTCGGTTATCATTATGTTTTCTGAACGTTCTTTTGAATTGTTTTTTAAATATTCAGCAAACAGCTTATCTTCTTCATCATTTTTGCCTCGTTTGATTGTTCCTTTAATTGGCTGTGAAATGACTTTATTGCCAATCTTTTTTAGAAATCTTTCAGGGCTGGCACATAATAAATATTTATCGTAGTTTCTGTAAAAACAAGAAAAAGGAGTAGGGGATATTTTATTTAAACAATTGAAGGTTTCAACAGGATTTAATTCAGAGTTTTCAGAATAGAAGTCCTGACAAAAGTTTAATTCGTAAATATCGCCTCTTTGGATGTGATGTTTTATAGTATTTATTTTGTCAATATATTCATGTTTTGAAATTCTAGCTTTGAAATTAACTTTGTTATTTGCCTGATTTACTATTATTTGAAAATTAATTTCATTGAATATTTTATCAGCATCATCATTGTTAAATACATGAATTGTTGCAATATTTTTTGATAAAGTAATTACATATTTTGGTTGAAAAAAGTATAGTTCGGGAAATTGTATTCCATCAAAGTTATTTGATTGTAAATTTTCGATTTGATTTTTCAAGTCAAAAGATAAATGTCCGAAAAGCCAGTCTTTTTTTTCATTGTAAAAGTTTTTGAGATTTTCAAAAGAATCAGATTCAGACTGTAATTCAGATTGTTTTCCGCAAGCAACAATGCAATCAAATGAATTATAGTGTAATCCTAAACTATTATTTCCATAATTATTATTGTCGAGGTAAACAGAAACTTCAAAAAAGCCAGCCCATTTAAGCAATTTAAGCTTAAATTCAGCAATGTATTCAATTTTGAAATCTATTTTAATTCTCATATTACAAAAGAATAAATTTTTGAATGAAACTAAAGCAGTTAAGCAAAAAACTAATTAACATACATTGAAATATATAAAAGAATATAATTTTGAGTCCACGCCAAAATAAAAAAAATAAAAAATTTATAATGAGCGAAGCCGAAATATGCCACTAAAACTCTAAATCCCACAATATAAAGACTATCAGTACAATATCTTTATAGGGATTTTTGTGTTCCTGCCCCGTTGGATAATATTTTAATTGAAAATGTTTTTTATTATTAGCTTATCCAATAGGGTGAATGCTTTAGTGGCGATACGGAGTAGTCTCAATATTTGAAGCTTAAAACCATAATTGTTGTAGCTAAAAAACGAAATTTATAATGAAATTGATACGACTATTTTTTATAATTAGAAATTAAAATGTATGAGATTTTAATAATTGCAACTAAGTTAACTTAATGTGTTTTGTTCTTTCGTTAATAAACAAAGTCATAGATATAAGTGTTTTATAATTGACAGAGTGTTTGAAATGTGCTAGTTTAAATTTAAATTATGTGTATATTATTATAATGTTATGTTTAAAATGTTTCGTTGTTTTTAGTTATATGAAATTGTATTTTAGTTGTTTTTTTTATATTTGAAAGAAGATGGATTGTGTTTTTGTTTTTAAAATAGCAATGATGGATATTGAATATGAAAAAAAATGTACGAAACATATATATATGTTTAATAGTAATATAGCTATGTATTGTTGTATTTTAAATCTTATTATTTGATTTTTTTAGTAATATGTGTTATAAAGTATTGCAATTTAACTCATGTAGGTTATCTTTGTAATCCTAATTTAATTAAGTTAAATATTGAAATGAAAAACAAATACATTGATTTAATAGAGCAAACATTTGAATTTCCACATGATGAATTTGAGGTAAAGGATTATGAACTGTATTTTAATAAAATACCTTTGATGGAAGTTATTAAGCAATACGGAACTCCATTAAGAATCTCTTATTTACCAAAAATTTCTCAGCAAATTCAAAAAGCTCGAAGGCTTTTTAATGTTGCAATTGCTAAGTCTGACTATAATGGAGAGTATAATTATTGTTATTGTACAAAGAGTTCTCATTTCTCTTTTATTATGGAGGAAGTCTTGAAAAATGATGCTCACTTAGAAACTTCATCAGCATTTGATATACATATTATCGAAGAGTTATATAAAAATGGAAAAATAACAAAAGACAAGTTTGTTATTTGTAATGGATTTAAAAGACCTCATTATATCGAAAATATAGCAAATCTTATAAACTTAGGTTTTGAAAATGTAATTCCAGTTTTAGATAATTTATATGAGCTTGAGAAGCTTAAGAAAAGTTTAAACAAAAAATGTAAATTAGGGATTCGTATAGCATCTGAAGAAGAACCAAAGTTTGATTTTTACACATCTAGGTTAGGAATTAGATATAATGACATTATTCCTTATTATGAAGATTATATCAAAAACAATCCAAAGTTTGAACTGAAAATGCTTCATTTCTTTATTAATACAGGAATTAAGGACAACGCATATTATTGGAATGAATTATCGAAATGTGTTAATGTATATTGCGATTTGAAGAAAATATGCCCTGAATTAGATTCATTAAATATTGGAGGCGGATTTCCTATAAAAAATTCATTATCATTTGATTATGATTTTGAATATATGGCAGAAGAAATAGTTTCTCAAATAAAAGGAATTTGTGAACGTAATGTTGTTGCTGAACCTCATATTTTTACAGAATTTGGCTCGTTTACAGTTGGCGAAAGTGGAGCAGTTTTATTTTCAATTATCGATCAAAAAAGACAGAACGATAGAGAGTTATGGAATATGATAGATGGTTCGTTTATGACAACTTTACCTGATACATGGGCTTCTGGACAAAAATTTATTATGATGGCTGTTAACAATTGGGATAACGAATACGAAAGAGTAAATCTTGGAGGTTTAACATGTGATAGTATGGATTATTATAATGCCGAATCTCACTCAAATGCAGTGTTTCTTCCAAAAATAAAAAGTACTGATGCTCAATATATTGGATTTTTTCATACAGGAGCTTATCAGGAATCTATTGGAGGTTTTGGCGGAATTCAGCATTGTTTATTACCTGCTCCAAAACATGTTATTATTGACATTGATGAAAATGGCGATTATACAACCAAATTATTTGCTAAAGAGCAAAGTTACAAGTCGATGTTAAAAATATTAGGTTACATGTAGTCTTAAAAAACAAAAGTTATTAATAAAATTTGGCTAAGTTTTAGAAAAATTAAATTAATTTTATTTTTTAATTTTAAAAGAATATAAAGATGAACAAGAAAGAATTATTAAAAGAAGAAATCAAACATATTGATATTAAAGCGTTTGACTCAACTGCAATAATTAACTCAATGCGTGATATGTCATTTACATCTCGCGATACAGCAAATGCAGCTGATATTTATTCAAGAATGCTTAACGAAAAAGATTGCTCAGTTATTTTAACTTTAGCTGGAAGTACAAGTGCAGGCGGATGTATGCAAGTGTATGTTGATATGGTTAAAAGCAAAATGATTGATGTTGTTGTCGCAACAGGAGCATCAATTGTTGATATGGATTTTTTTGAAGCTCTTGGCTACAAGCATTATAAAGGTTCGCCTTATGCCGACGATACCAAACTAAGAGATTTATATATCGACAGAATTTACGACACTTACATTGACGAAGAAGAGTTGCAAGCTTGCGATATGACAATTAAAGAAATTACCGAATCTCTTGAAAGACGACCATATTCATCGCGTGAATTTATTCGTGAAATGGGTAAGTGGCTAGTTAAAAATTCAAAGAAAAAAGATTCATTAATTCAAGTTTGTTACGAAAATAATGTTCCAATTTTCTGTCCTGCTTTTACCGATAGCAGTGCCGGATTTGGACTAGTTAAGCATCAATGGGAAAACCCAAAAGAGCATGTTTCAATTGATTCGGTTAAAGACTTTTTGGAATTAACTAAAATAAAAATGGAAGCAAAAGCTACTGGTTTATTTATGATTGGTGGCGGAGTTCCAAAAAATTTCACACAAGATACAGTAATTTGTGCCGAAATTCTTGGAAAAGAAGTAGAAATGCACAAATATGCAATTCAAATTACAGTTGCCGACTCACGAGATGGAGCTTGTTCAAGCTCAACACTTAAAGAAGCTTCGTCATGGGGAAAAGTTGATACAGTTTACGAACAAATGGTTTATGCCGAAGCAACATCAGTATTACCATTAATAGCTAGCTATTTATATCACAAAGGCGATTGGAAAAAAAGAGATTTCAAAGAGTGGACAAAAATGCTTGATAAATAATTTAGTGGAAGGCTACTTTTGGGTAGCCTTTTTTTATTATTAAAATTGTTGTTTCTTAATAAGTCGGCTGAATTCATATTGCAAAAGTTGTATTTATAATTCTT
The DNA here is from genome assembly GCA_001768975.1 of Bacteroidetes bacterium GWA2_31_9. Taxonomy (GTDB): domain Bacteria; phylum Bacteroidota; class Bacteroidia; order Bacteroidales; family GWF2-33-38; genus GWA2-31-9. The sequence continues at coordinate 8,688 of MEND01000259.1, forward strand.
TTATATTAACCCTTTACAAATATAGTTTTTTCGATATTATATTCAAAATCAATTTGTAATTCAAAGAAAGTTCATAATTGTTTAAATCTTTAATCAACATCAATTTGCTATATTTTTAAAAAATCATTAGGTTTGATAATTAAATTTTTAATTCAAATCGTTATGAGAAAAAATATAGTTGCCGGAAACTGGAAAATGAACAAAACTATTGAAGAAGGTGTTCAATTAGTTAAAGAAATTAAATCGCTAATATCTGAAAAACAGATTAGTTCAGTTCAGTTAATCATTAATCCTCCTTTTACACATTTATCAGTTTTAAAAAATGAAATTGCTAATTCAGTAATAAAGATTGGAGCTCAAAATTGTTCTTACGAAAGTAGTGGAGCATATACAGGTGAAGTTTCTGTTGGAATGCTGAAATCAATTGATATTGATTATGTTATAATTGGACATTCAGAACGCAGAGCATATTTTAACGAAACAGACGAAATTTTGCTTAAAAAACTCAATTTGGTTTTAGAATCTGGTTTACTTCCTATTTTTTGCTGTGGTGAAGTTCTATCTCAACGCGATGCAGGAATCCATTTTGAAGTTGTTCGTCAACAAATTGAAAACACAATTTTTAAGTTAAGCGAAGATAAATTTAAAAAAGTTGTAATTGCTTATGAGCCAGTTTGGGCAATTGGAACGGGCAGAACAGCAACATCTGAGCAAGCACAGGAAATTCATAAATATATCAGGAATTTAATTACAGAAAAATTTGGAAGTACAGTAGCTTCAGAAATTTCTATTTTATATGGTGGAAGTTGTAATGCTCAAAATGCAAAAGAATTATTTCAAAATCCTGATGTTGATGGCGGTTTAATTGGTGGGGCATCATTAAAAGCAGCTGATTTTGTTCAAATTGCATCTTCGTTCTAAAATGAAGTATTTTGAATTACAATTAACAATTTCACCTTTCGATAATGAGATTAATGAAATTTTGATTGCTCAATTTTCGGAAATTGGCTATGATAATTTTTTTGAAAATAATGAAGGTTTTAAAGCTTATTTAAATGAAAAACCAGATTTAAATCTAATAAAACCAATAATTAAAATCTACAATAGTGAAAATTGTAAAGTAGATTTTAAAATTAATGAGATTGAGTCTAAAAATTGGAACGAAGAGTGGGAAAAAACCATTCAACCACTTGTTATTGATGGTAAATGCCTTATTTATACCAGTTTTCATACTAATTTGCCAAAATGCGAATATGAAATATTGATTGATCCAAAAATGTCGTTCGGCACAGGTCACCATCAAACTACTGAAATGATGGTAAAATTTATTTTGGAAACAGATTTTACAAATAAAGTTGTTTTAGATGCAGGATGCGGAACAGGTATTTTAGCAATTCTAGCATCAAAAAGAGGAGCAACTAAAGTTGTTGCATTCGATTATGATGATAATTGTGTAGAAAATTGCCTTGAAAATGTTCAAAAAAATAATGTTAACAACATTTATGTAATGAAGGCCGATGAAAATTCAATTTTTGAAGAAAAATTTGATGTTATTTTAGCTAATATTAATAGAAATGTTTTGGTAAATTATTATGATATGTTTTCTGGTTTATTAAATAAGAATGGAATAATTGTTTTAAGTGGTTTTTATACTGAGGATGTAAGTTACTTGAATGATATTTATTCAAAGACATTTAAGCTTATATCTGAAAAAGAAAATAGTAATTGGAGTTCCTTAATGTTTCAAAAGATTTAAGTATGAAAAGGATATTGTTTTGTGTTATTTATTTTGTAATATTTTATATAATTGACGTTAAGGCTCAAAAAACTAATGAATTACCGAATAATTCTGAAGGTTTTTTAAATGAAATTTCAGATTTATTACAAAAAAATTCGGAAGACAAAAAAGCAACAAAAATATTTGTTGAAGAATTTGAATTATTATGGAATTCAGGAACAATTAATGACGACGAAAAAAAGAAAATATTTTATTCAGCTAACTCTTTGTTAAAGAAGAGAGCAATGGTTTATCCACATTTAAATGATTATATAGTTTCAGTATTTTATTTTTATAAAACAAATCATGATATCAATAGTTATCATGCTTGGGATAAGTCTATTCATAGTATTATAAATAATAAAAAATTGACAATTAGAAATGTTCAGTTATTTCTCGAGATGACTGTTAATATGTTTAAATCGAATTCAGTTTATAAATCATCAACTACTGAATGGAGAGCAAACAAAAGTGACTTTAAATTTGTATATGAAAACTCAATTAAAATAATTTATGGTGAAATAGATTTAACTTGTTATGCAAAAAGAGATAGTGTTCAAATATTAAAAACTAAAGGAGTTTATTATCCTCTCGATGATGAAAAGTGGGAAGGAACCGGAGGAAAAGTCACTTGGCAAAGAGCAGGATTTAAACCTGATGAAGTATATGCATTACTGGGCAATTATAATATTAAAATGTCGCAATCAAAATATGAAACTGATACAGTATCATTTATGAATTCTAATTTTTTTAATAAACCATTATTAGGCAGTTTTGAAGAGAAAGTAACTGAAATATCAAATGAAGAAAATGCAACTTTCCCACGTTTCGTTTCATTTACTAAGAGATTTTTAATTAAAAATATTTATGAAAATGTTGATTATGATGGCGGTTTTTCAATGCAAGGAGCTAAATTTCTTGGTTCTGGAAGTAAAGATGAGCCAGCAAAATTGTTTTTTTTTAGAAAAGATACACTTTTTTTGACAGCTTCTTCAAAGCTTTATACTTTAAGAAAAGATAGAGTTATTGGAACAAATACTGCAATTTCTTTTATTCTTGAAAATGATTCAATATTCCATCCAGGTTTATTATTTAAATATTTTGTAGATAAAAGGGAAGTGGAGTTAATTAGAGATGGCGAAGGTATGTCTAAGAGTTCTTTTTATAATTCATATCATAAACTTGATATGGATTTTGAGTACTTAACATGGAAAATTGACGATCCAAAAATGGATTTTAAAATGATGAAAGGTAGAACTGAGACAAAAGCTATTTTTTCTTCTACAAATTATTTTAGTCAATATAAATATGAAAAGATGCAAGGTATGGATGAAAAGCATCCACTTTCTGCTATAAAGGTATTTATTGATAAGTATGGATTAAAGCAATTTTATGCAACTGAATTTGCTAATTATATGAGAAAAGATGTTGCTCAAGTTAGAAATGTGCTTTTAAGTCTGACATTTATGGGAATCATTTCTTATGATTTTGAAACAGACATGGTTTCTCTTCCTGATAGATTTTTTGAGTATATAAGTGCTCATGCTGGTAGAGTTGACTATGATGTAATAAATTTTACATCTGATACAAAAGGAGCCGATAATGCATCTCTAAATTTGCTTAATAATGAGTTAAAAATACAAGGTGTTGCTCAAATACAATTATCAGATTCTCAGAATGTTGTCATATTTCCAGAAGGTGAAGAAATTTTAGTTAAAAAGAATAGAGACTTTGAATTTGGAGGAAAAATTAGAGCTGGACTGTTTTTATATAGCGGTAAAGAGTTTGCATTTGAATATGATAACTTTAAAATCGACCTCAAAAATGTTGATTCATTAAGAATAATGGTAGAAACAAAAGAGGTTGATATGTATGGAAATAAGAAAATTAAAAATATTAAAACATTAATAGAAAATATTAATGGCGACTTATTAATTGATAATCCTTTTAATAAATCTGGTATTAAAAATTTTCCGGAGTATCCTATTTTTAATAGTAAGAAAGATTCATACGTATATTATGATAAAGAATCTATATTAGATCATGCGTACTCAAAAAAGGATTTCTATTTTCAAGTATATCCTTATACACTAGATAGTTTGGATAATTTTAAAACTGAAGGACTTCAACTTAAAGGTTATTTCGTTTCAGGAGGAATTTTTCCACCTTTTGAAGAACATTTAAAAGTACAAAAAGATTATTCACTTGGATTTATCCGAAAAACACCTCCCGAAGGTTATCCATTGTATGCTGGCAAAGCCACATTTCATAATGATATAAAGTTAAGTCACGAAGGTCTTAGAGGAGATGGCGATTTCAAATATATTACGTCAATTACTTCATCAAATGATTTTATATTTTATCCTGACTCAATGATTTCTGACGCTCAAAAAATGCACATCGAAAAGCAGATTTCAGGGGTTGAGTTTCCTACTGTAGATGCAATTAACGTTTATGTTCATTATCACCCCAAAGAAGATGAATATTACTCAGTTAAGAAGAAAGTAGATCAAGTTATTTTTGATGGAGAAGCCTCTTTAGATGGTACATTAAAGCTTAACCCCGAAGGATTAACAGGATGGGGAAAACTTGAATTTTCTAAAGCAGAACTTTTCTCCGCCGAATTTAAATTTTCGGAACATATTGTAGATGCAGATACTTCTCAGTTTAATCTTAAGGCACTCGATATGACAGGCTTTGCATTTAAAACTGATAATGTAAATTCACATGTCGATTTTAAAGAAAGAAAAGGAGACTTTATGTCAAATGGAGATGGCTCTGTAGTTGAGTTTCCTCAAAATCAATATATCTGTTTTATGGATCAATTTACATGGTATATGGATCAAGAAGAAATAGAGGTTAGTGCCGCACAACAAAAAGTTCAACCAGAACCCGGAAAAGAATTAACAGCGATGGAAATGGAAGATATTCAGCTTTCAGGTTCAGCTTTTACTTCGGTTAATCCTGAACAAGATTCATTATCTTTTATTGCACCTTCTGCTAAATTCAATATGCGAAAGAATATAATTACAGCAAACGAGGTTAAATATATTAGAGTTGCTGACGCAACTGTATATCTTAGTGATGGAGAGGTTGTTATTGAGAAAAAAGCAAAAATGCGAACACTTTCAAATACTAAAATTATTGCTAATAATACTACAAGGTATCACACAATTAATAATTGTACAACAAATATATTTGGAAAAAAACAATACTCTTCGTCAGGAGATTATGACTATGTTGATGAAAAAAATGTTAAACAAATTATTCATTTTGATGTAATTACTGCTGATAGTGTGCCACAAACGTATGCTACCGGTAAAATTAATATTACTGAAAATTTCACTTTAAGCCCAAGTTTTGTTTATACAGGCAATGTCAGACTCGATGCGTATAATCAATTTTTAACATTTGATGGCTCAACTAAAATTGCACATGAATGCACAAAATATGGGAATTTTTGGGTAAATTTTAAAGCAGAAATAAATCCAAATCAAATTTATATTCCAATCTCTCAAACCATCTCAGATATTAATAATAATAGCTTAATAAATGGTGTTATGTTATGTGTTGATACTCCTGGAATTTATTCAGCATTTTTATCAAAACCAAAAAAATATAGTGATATTCCTGTGATTACTGCTGATGGATTTTTATATTATGACAGTGGATCAAAACAATATAAAATATCTAATAAAGAGAAGCTTGTAGAGATAAATTTGCCCGGAAATTATTTGAGCTTAAATAAAGAGTTTTGTAATTTATATGGCGAAGGTAAAATTAATTTAGGTGCAGATTTAGGACAAATTAAAATGGAAACAGTTGGTAATATTAATTATGATACTGATAAAGAAGAAACTTTTATGGATATTGTACTATCAATGGACTTTATGTTTTCTGATCAGGCTTTAAAAGCATTTGTTGAAGAAGTTAACATTGATGTCACTTTACAAGGAATTGATCTTACTAGAAAAACATACGAAAAAAATATAATGGAGTTATTAGGACAAGAAGCTTCAGAAAAATTGAAATCAGAGATTGCATTAAATGGTGCTATGAAAAAACTGCCAAAAGAATTTGAACATTCATTGTTTTTTACAGATTTAAAAATGAAATGGGATTCTAAAAATGACACATATACGTCAGTTGGAAAAATAGGAATAGGAAACATTCTTAAATATCAAGTAAATAAATTACTAGAAGGATATATATTAATTAAAAAGAAAAGAAGTGGAGATATTTTAACAATGTATTTTCAAATAGATGAAGCTAATTGGTATTATTTTCAATATAGAGGTGGACAAATGTTAGCTGTTTCATCTAATCAGGATTTTGTTACCAGTATCAGAGATTTGAAAGTTGATAAACGTAAAATGGAAGTTGAAAAAGGTCAAAAACCATATTCATTTTATATTGCTTCTGAAAAATCAAAAGATGATTTTCTTAAAAAAATTAAATCGGGTAATGAGGAGGAAGAAGAAGAAGATGATGAGGATGGGAAAAAAGGTAAGAAAAAAGAAGAAGATTAATGTTTTGGCAGTTCAATAATTTCTAAATCGCTAATTTTATCTTTATCAATATTCATTCTTAAAGCAGTTCTAACAACATGAAAGCCTTGTTTTCCAGTAGCACCAGGGTTAATAAATAAAAAATTATTTTTTTTATCATAATACACTTTAAGGATATGTGAATGTCCACAAACTAAAATAGATGGGGAATATTTTTGAATTAATTTTTCAGTATATTTATTGTATTTGCCAAACTGAATTGCAATATGGATTATTAAAATTTTATGATTTTCACATTCAAAAAAAACAAATTCAGGAAACTTCAATTTAATAATAGTTCCATCTATATTACCATTAACAGCTCTAATAATTTTATTATTAAATTTATTAAATATTGAAGTGTCACCAATATCACCAGCATGCCATATTTCATTACATTCTGAAAAGAAGTTTACAATTTTCTCATCAATAAATCCGTGTGTATCAGATAAAATACCTATTTTTTTCATTTATAAATCAATTGTAACAAAGTAATTCATATTTTTACGAAAAATTATGCAATATTTTTATTCTAGCAATATTATTAACGATTTAGCTATTCTCAATGAAGAAGAATCAAAACATTGTATTAAGGTTTTACGTCACAAATTAAATGATAAAATACATTTAATTGACGGATTAGGTGGTCTTTTTTTATGTAAAATTTTAGATGATAACTTCAATCAATGTAAACTTCAAATTATTAAAAATGAAGATGTTGTTCAGCGAAATTTTAAATTGCATATAGCAATTTCACCAATAAAAAATGTCGATAGATTTGAGTGGTTTATTGAAAAAGCAACAGAAATAGGAATTGATGAAATAACACCGATTGTTTGCAATAAAACCGAAAAATTGAAAATTAAAAAAGAGAGGATTCAAAGAATCTTATTGTCAGCAACCAAACAGTCCTTAAATGCTACAATTCCTAAATTTAATGAAATGATAAATTTTAAGGATTTTATTAATATTCACAAAAACAATCAGAATTTTGAAAAATTTATAGCTTATTGTGGCACAGAAATCACTAATAATTTAAAATCTTTATATTCAAAAAATTCCAACACTGTTATCATAATTGGACCAGAAGGAGATTTTACAGATAATGAAGTTGCATATTCATTTGAAAATGGATTTAACGCAGTTTCATTAGGCATAAATAGATTAAGAACTGAAACAGCAGGCGTAATAGCTTGTAGTACAATTAATATTTTGAATATATGATTTAGAAGATAGAAGTTAGAAAAGATATAAATAGATATTAATTGATATAAAAAGAGTTTTAACTATGTGAAATCTATGTTTCTATGATTCTATGTGGTAAAGAAGATAGAAATTAGAAAAAAGAAGTTTGAGGTTTAACTACGATAGCAACAACAAACGACAAACAATTTAACAATGTAACCATTTATTAATTTAGCAATTTAACAATGAGAACATCTTATATTATTTTAATTATACTAATTAGTAATCTTTGCTTTTCACAAAATTCTTCAGTTAAAATTGCCTTACTAAAGTATAATGGCGGTGGCGATTGGTATGCCAACCCAACATCATTAAAAAATCTTATTATTTTTTGTAATGAGAATTTGAAAACCAATATAATTAAAGATCATGCTACTGTTGAAGTTGGAAGTGTTGATATTTTTAATTATCCATTTATTCACATGACAGGTCATGGAAACGTAGTATTTTCAAACCAAGAAGCAGAAAATTTAAGAAATTATTTGTCATCAGGAGGATTTTTGCATATTGATGATAATTATGGATTAGAACCATTTGTTAGAAGAGAAATGAAAAAAGTATTTCCAGATTTAGATTTTAAAGAATTGTCTTTCGATGAAATAATTTTTCATAAAAAATATAATTTTAATAATGGTTTACCTAAAATTCATGAACATGATAATAAAAGACCTCAAGCATTTGGTATCTTCTTGAAAGATAAAATGGTTTGTCTCTTTACTTATGAGTGCGATTTGGGCGATGGTTGGGAAGATAAAGAGGTGCATGGCGACTCAGATGAAATTCGCCTGAAAGCACTTCAGATGGGAGCCAATATTGTAAGTTATATTTTTGAATATTAGTGTAATCTTAAATTTAAAATAATTAAATTTGTTTAAAAATAAATAATTACTACTTTTGCTATTAAGAATTTAATATATTTAATGAAAAAATAGAATATGAAAAATCTTATTTTTTGCTCCCTTATAGTTACTGTTTTATTATATTCTTGTAAAACAGAAACAAAACCTACTGAAGATGTTGTAAATACTGATACAATAGTTAAAGAACAAGTTATTGATCATAATACTCAATATAGATTACCTTCACCTGTTGAATTCTTTATCTATATTAAAGACAACAAGTCAAAATATAATAAGGAAATGCTTAATTCTCCCGAAAATATTTCAAAATATTATACAACTTCTAGTAAGGCAATTAATTTTGGAATTTATGCTTCAGACTTAGCTTATTGTACAGTTTTTGGGCAAAATCAAGAAACATTTATTTATTTTACTAAAGCAAAAAATTTAGCAGATGAACTTGGTTTAACAGAAGGTTTTGATGAACAAGTAGCTAAAAGAATAGATCAAAATTTAAATAATAGTGATTCACTTTATCAAATAACTACAGATGGATATTGGCAAGCTGTTACTTTTCTTGAAGCACACGATAAATCTAACCTATTACCATATATTTTAGTAGGTAGTTGGGTTGAAAGTGTACATATAGCAATTAAATCAGTAAGCAAATTCAAATTAGATGATCCTTTAGTAATTAGAATTTCAGAACAACAACTATTGTTAGAAAATCTAATTGATCACCTTAACTCTATTGGTGATGAACAATTAAATGATATAATATCTAAATTAACTGAATTGCAAGCAGCTTTTGATTTATTGTATGATAATCCAGAAGATGTTATTATTACCGAAGAACAATACAACGAAATTGTTAAGCAAATTTCAGCTTTACGCATTCAATTTATTAGTTAATTTTAAAAAATTAATACTATGAAATCAGGAATTATGATAAGAATATTTTTAATAACATTAGGAGTGTGGACTATTGGTGTTTCATATGCTCAAAATCCTAATAGAATTGCAGAATCAAAAGAAAGTCGTTGCTCCACCAAAAGTTTTTGTGAAGATTTTTATGGCGATTTTGATTATAGAGGTCAATCTAGCTTTGGCGAATTTGCACCTGGTGATACTTTAAGGTCTAAAATAATTGTTTACTCTGGTCAAGATTACAGAATTTTTGCCTGTGGTCAGAAAGATTTAGGAGATATTCAATTTAAAGTTATTGAGCCAATTAAGGAGTATAAAACCGTTGTTAAAGATATTAAAAAAGAGGATGTAATTGAGTACGAACTTGACGAATGGGGTGGATTTAAAGTAGATGAGCAAACTGGAGAAATGATTGTAAAAAGCAAAACAGTTAAATACGATACAATATATGAAAAACAAACACTTCTTAAAGAAAGTTTGATTTTTGATAGTATGAATAATAAAAATAATTCATCTTTTTGGGGTACAACAGTTAAAAAAACTAAAAGATTAGTTGTAGAAGTTGTAATTCCTGCTGGTGAAGAAGATTTTAGAGATTGTGTTAATATTTATGTAGGAAGGATGCAATCTGCAAGTAAAAGCTTCTCAAGATATTAGAACTTAAATAAAAAATAAATTTAAAAACTCCATTATATTATGGAGTTTTTTTTTGTATATATAACTCAATATTAAATTATTATTTAAAATTATTATAATAAATTAAAAAAAATCTTTTTTAAAAAAAAGAAATATTATATTTACTTGACTTAAAAATGTAAAGATTATGAGTGAATCAATTCTTAAAGCTTTAATGCGTTTATTTGCAATTATCGCTAATTTTGAGAAAGACGACGAATCAGTTTCAGCAAGATCAGTAGTTGAATCTTATTTAAAACAGCATCTTAACCAAGCACAAATTATTGAGTATATTGCTCTATTTGATGAGTTTTATGAAATTCATCATAGTAAAACTGGAAAAAAACGTTTATCTGCAAATTCAGTTAAAGTTTTAGCTATCTGTGAGCAAATAAATGAGGAATTACAACAAACTCAGAAAATGCTTGTGTTGTTTCAACTACTTGAATTTATTCACTCAGGAGATGAAGTTAGTGTTGACGATTTAGATTTTGTAAAAACTGTTGCAGATACATTTAATATATCTTCGGAAGAATATTATAATATTAAATCATTTATTTTAGATAAACCTTCTGATGTTCCCGAACAATCTAGAATTCTTATAATTGACAATGACAAAAGTTTTATTTCAGAAGATGTAAAGCATATTCAAAATGATAATTTGCCTGGTCAGATTATTGTACTATATATTCCTAGTACTAATATTTATATGTTTAAGTATTTTGGCGATGGTAGTTTAACTTTAAATGGACATAGCGTTTATCCTTTTAAGAGTTACATTTTCGACAAAGGATCATCAATACGAAGTACCAAAATAAATCCAATATATTATAGCGACGTAGCTGGAAGATTTTTACAAGCAGGAAAAAAAGCTAAAATTGTTTACGTTGCACATAATGTAGATTTTAGATTTAAAAATAGTCCTAATGGAATTCATAAATTTAATTTTAGCGAAGAATCAGGTCAGTTAATTGGTATTATGGGAGGTAGTGGAGTTGGAAAATCTACCTTATTGAATGTTTTAAATGGAAATTTAAAAGTACAAAGTGGAAAAATTACAATTAATGGCTACGATATTAATGATGATAATGATAAGTCAGTATTGGAAGGAGTAATTGGTTTTATTCCTCAAGATGATTTGCTAATAGAAGAATTAACAGTTTATCAGAATCTATATTTTAATGCAAAATTATGTTTTAATAAGTTTACTGAAGAACAATTAATCGACTCAGTAGATAAAGTACTTGTAGATTTAGATTTATATGGAATTAAAGACTTGAGAGTTGGAGGTCCACTTAATAAATTTATTAGCGGAGGACAACGCAAAAGATTAAATATTGCATTAGAACTTATAAGAGAACCATCAGTATTATTTGTGGATGAACCTACTTCAGGACTTTCTTCAAATGACTCCGATATGGTTATGGACTTACTTAAAGAACAAACACTTAAAGGGAAGTTAGTAATTGTAAACATTCACCAACCTTCATCCGACATATTTAAAATGTTTGATAAGCTAATTATCATGGATAAAGGTGGTTATGCTATTTATTATGGTAATCCGCTTGATGGTGTAGTTTACTTCAAAAAAATGAGTAACTATGTAAATGCCGAAGAAAGCGAATGTTTAACTTGTGGTAATGTTAATCCAGAGCAACTTTTGCAAATAGTTGAATCAAAGGTAGTGGATGAATATGGAAAACTCACACGAAATAGAAAGGTTACTGCGGAGGAATGGTATGAGTTATTTGGTCAGAATATTGAACAAAATTTAGTTTCAAAATTTCCTACAAATGTAAAAACCGAATTACCAGTAAACTACTTTAGTATTCCTAATAGAATTAAGCAATTTACAATATTTACTTTAAGAGAAATATTGTCGAAACTTACAAATAAGCAATATCTTTTAATTACTTTCTTGGAAGCACCTGCTTTAGCTGTTATTTTAGGATATTTTACAAAATTCATAAGTGGAACTATTAACGACCCAAATCAATATGTTTTTAGCTTAAATGAAAATATGCCTGCATATATATTTATGGCAGTTGTAGTTTCATTGTTTTTAGGCTTAACAATTAGTGCTGAGGAAATTATAAAGGATAGAAAAATACTTCAGAGAGAGCGATTTTTAAATTTAAGTAAGTTTAGTTATATCAATTCTAAAGTTATTATTTTATTCTTTATATCTGCTATACAGGCAATTACATTTGCATTGATTGGCGATTTAATTTTAGGAATAAAAGGAATGACTTTCAGTTATTGGCTTGTTTTGTTTACTTCTTCCTGTTTTGCTAATATGCTGGGTTTAAATATATCAGCATCGCTAAATTCTGTTGTAACTATTTATATATTAATTCCATTTATTCTTGTTCCAGAACTATTATTAAGTGGGACAATTGTAAACTTTGATAAACTTCATAAGAACTTTACAAATAACCTATACGTTCCATTTTTTGGAGATTTAATGACTTCTCGATGGGCTTATGAAGCACTTGTTGTTAATCAATTTAAAACAAATGATTTTCAAGTAGAATTTTTTGAAATTGATAAAGAAATGAGTAATTCTGCTTATATGTATAATTTTTTAATCCCAAAATTAATGGGAAAAATTGATGACCTTGAAAAAAATATATACAATAAGGAAGTTGAATCTGCTGAAAATAATATGAAAATTCTGAAAAACGAAATTGATGTATTAAATTCGATTAATGGTTATGCTAAATTCCAATTATTTGATAGTTTAACGCCATCTACTTTTAGTAATAATATTGCCGAAAAAACAAGGTCTTATTTATCTGATATTAAGAAGAAAAATATTAAAGCTTATAACGATGCTGGTTATAAAAAAGAAAATATTTTTAACGCATTAGTTAAGAAAGTAGGAGATAAAGAAAAATTAGATGAGCTTAAGCAAGATTATCATAATAGCAGTATTGCTGATTTGGTACTAAACAAAAAGGAATTAAACAAAATTGTTGAAATTGACGATAGGTTTATTCAACATTATGAACCTGTTTACAAAACACCTGAATCAAATTTTGGTAGAGCCCATTTCTTCGCACCTGAGAAGGTTTTCCTTGGAGTTCAAATTGATACATTTTGGTTTAATGTAATTGTAATATGGCTAACTACATTATTTCTTTATGTAACACTTCTTGGAGATGGACTAAAGAAATTATTAGATTTATTAGGCTCAATAAAATTATTTAAAAAGAAATAATTAAAACAAAGAGTTTCATTATAAACCTTCAAGAATAACAAAATAATTGGAGTTTTCTAAGAGAGCTAATCATTAATTAGAGTCTGTCTATAAAGTCAAGAGTTTGAATCAGAACTAAGCGAAGCGGTCTCACGAACACCTTTAAAATAATTAATATTGTGAGTAATGTTCGAGTTCGAGGATTCGATGAACTGAAAATCAGGAGTGTACTAAAGTACATGACTGATTTGAAGGTCGAGAATAACGATGAACCGAACGAAGTGAGTTCACAGCCCATCCCGAATTTACTTCGCATTAACTTAACTTGTCCCACTAGGTACAATATGTTGGTAGAAAGATGATTATATCCTCATAAAAGTGCCGTAGGTACGAAATAAAATATTGATTTTGAAGAATATATTTGATCCCTAAAGGGATTAAGGTTGGTGGTCTTGTTATTTTCTACCAATATTACGTTCCTAAAAGGAACTTGTTTGACAAGACTGTATTTGGATAAATTTCAGCACAATAATACAATATTGTAATTTTTTTTGGCTTAAGTTAACGCCAATGCGAATTTACTTCGGGAAATACCTTTAAAATAAAATAATTATGAGTAAATCAGACATTATGGACAAACTCTAATTAAAAAAATAAGTTTTTTCTTTATTTATTTCAACATTAATTGAATGCTCTCTAGAGCGTTGTTGTTTCTTTTTTTTCTTTGCATAAGCCTTACATTGATTTTTAGGCTTACATGATTCTGTAAATATTCCAAGTGCAAATATGCAAACTAGTATAAAAGTTAATTTTTTCATTGAATTTTTTTCTCAAAAATAGAATTTAGAAGTTAACTTTGCAAAGTTAATTTCACTTTTATAGAATTTTATAAGCAAATCATACTTAAATATAATTATGAATAATTTATTTGATATTCGATATAGTCCTAGAGCATTGTCAGTTAAGAAAATTGATGACAATATTATTGAAGATATTTTTAAAGTAGCTGGCTCAGCTCCATCTTCATATAATTCTCAACCATGGAGATTCTTAATTTTGAATAATTCGGACATTTTTTATAAAATGGTTTATGATTCATTATCAGATTTTAATAAAGGATGGGCAAGAAATGCATCTAATCTGATAGTATCAATTACAAGAAAAAAATACGAACATAACGGAGCCGATTATTTACATTCAGCTTATGATTTAGGTCAATCGGTTGCTTATTTAACAATAAGAGCATTAGAGCATAATCTCTATATTCGGCAGATGGGAGGTTTTGATGTACAAAAATTAACTGAATCGTTAAATCTAAATTCAAATTTTGAAATTATTACAATTCTTGCTTTAGGTTACCTCGGCGATGTTAAAGATTTAGAAGAGCAATATCAGAAAATTGAAAAACTTCCAAGAAGTAGAAAGCCTTTAAATGAAATACTTATTAAAGATTTAAACAACCTGAAATGAAATCAAAAGATCGTCAATATACAAATGGAGAAATAACAGTTTTTTGGAAACCTGCTTTATGCGACCATTCAACAATTTGCTTTAGAAAATTACCAAAAGTTTTTAATCCAATTGAAAGACCTTGGGTAAATATTAATGCTGAACCAACAGATAAAATTATAGAAATAGTTGACTTATGCCCTACAGGAGCATTGTTTTATAAGAGAAATAAAGATTTGGAAAATATTTCGACAGAGAGCCCATCAGAAATAGAACCATCAAATACTTCTACCGAAAATGTAACTGTTTTAACTGTCATGAAAGATGGGCCATTAAAAGTAAAAGGAAATTTTAAAATAATTTCAGTAGATGGCAATACATTAGACATTAATGGAATTGCAACAATTTGTAGATGTGGAGCAAGTTTGCGAAAACCATTTTGCGATGGAAAGCATCGTGAGATTAATTATAAAGACTAAGTTCATTTAGATTTTAGGGTAATAACAACAATTTCAGGTGCAATACCTACTCTGCCAGAATAACCTATGTAACCAAGTCCAGTGCTGACATATAGCATTTGTTCATTTTCTTTATATAATCCTCCCCAACGAGGATATTTCAATGATACAGGACTCCATTTAAACGAATCAGTAAATATCCCAAATTGCATTCCATGAGTATGACCAGATAGTGTCAAGTCAATATCAGTTTTATTAATCACTTTTTCTTCCCAATGAGTAGGGTCGTGCGATAACAAAATTTTAAAATTATTATTATTTAAACCGACTACTGCTTTGTTTAAATCTCCATGAGCAGGAAAAGGAGGCATTCCCCAATTTTCGACTCCAATAATAGAAATAGATTGGCTATCAATAGTAATTTCACGATTTTCATTTAATAGTAAGTTGAAATTAAGCTCTTTTTCTTTTTTAATTAAGGCATTAAAATTATTTATTTTATCCTGCTTAGATTTCCATGTATAATAATCACCATAGTCATGATTTCCTAATATTGAATAAACTCCATATTTAGCTTTTAACTGTTTTAGGATTGGCTCAAAACCAGAAATTTCTTCTGCAAAATTATTTACTAAATCGCCAGTAAATACAATCAAGTCAGCGTCTTGTGAATTAATTAAATCAACGGCTTTTTTTAGCTTTGCTTCATTAGTTCTAAGACTACCAATGTGTAAATCACTAAATTGAACAATTTTAAAGTTATTAAAATTTGACGGTAAGTTTTTAAATGATAAATCAATATTTCTTGCTTTAAAGTCAAATCTGCCAAAAAAAGTTCCATAACTAAATAATAGAAAAGGAATTATAGATAATACAAGACCCGTTTTTGAAATAAACATGAATCTATTAATATCTGAATTGAAAATTTTTAAAAAATAATAAATTAAATCTTCAATTAATTCAAAGTTAATGAAAACAAGCTTTGGAAAAAAAAATATCATAAAAAAGCTCGCAAGATTAAATATATATATGTATGATTTTGCTAAATTTATAAATGGCAGTGAAATAAATATTGCAATAAAAATAACAATTATAAATACTGAAAATGACCAAAATGAATATTTAAACACATTGCTTGAAATAATACTAATATTTTGATTTAAAATAGACTTAAGCCCTTTGTATGCGTATAAATCGGTAATTAAAATTATAAAAATGATAATTATTAATGGAATAAAATAACTAGCTTTCATTTAAGGAATTCAAATGTTAAAAATAAAAAAAATAAAGTAAAATATTTTTTAGGCATAAGTTGTAATATATTTTGACTATTATATGTGTTTGTTAATAAGTATTTTATATGTTTAACTTAAATAAATTTGAAAATAAATTTATGAATCAAAATTAATCAAATTTGAAATGAAATTGTTATTTTTATAAAATTTACTATTTTTGATAAAAATTTATGTTATAATCATAATCAAAATATGAATATAAAAATACGTTTTAGTATAGTAATTTTAATTGTTTTGTTTGCAGTTGTAGCAAATTCTCAAACTGTTATTGAGATGACTCATCCTATTGATGCTGGGTTGGTATTACTTGAGGTTGATGCACAGGAAGAGGCAGATATAGTTGTCTATAAAACTAATAGCAAAAAAGATGCTGATGATTGGGATTGTAAGTGGAAATTTAGACAATGGGGATTTTCTAATATTTCAGTTTATCTTACTAAAAATCCAAAAGATACACTTTTACTCGATCCTGATACAGGAATGAACTTACCAATTGATGGTAAAATTTATTTCACTACAGATATAACTAAAAGAGGTTATAAGGATAGAGATTTCAGATTAGAAGGTGTATTTCGTAAGCTAAAACTTGAAGATATACAGTAATAGATTTTGAAATTCATTATTGTATGAAATTAAAATTTATTCTGTTTCTGTTAATTGTTTCACAAAACATTTACTCAAATAACATTGACTCTTTAAGCACGATTATTAATAAAATGTTTAAAGCTGTTGATGATTTAAAATCATTAAAATTTGTCCTTAGAAATTCTGAACGAATTGATGGAACTATGTTAAGTGGTGAGCAATTTGTAAAAATGTCAAAAGCTCCATTTAAATGTTATATTTTAATGTTAAAACCTACTGTTGGTGCTGAAGTATTATATGCTGATGGAAAAAACAATAACCTAGCAATATACAATCCTAATGCTTTTCCATATTTTAAATTAAATCTTGATACTTATGGTTCTTTAATGAGAAAAAATAACCATCATACAATTCATGAAATGGGATTTGATTATATTAAAAGCATATTGGAATATATTTATAGCAAGGATAAAAGTGTATTTAAGTATAATGGTATTAAATATATATCTGGTAAAGCTTATTATAAGATAACAGTTTTTATTCCTAACTTTACTAGTGATAATTACTGTTTTTATTATAATGAAACTATACTATCTGTTGCTA
>MEND01000260.1:0-621 GCA_001768975.1 Bacteroidetes bacterium GWA2_31_9
CGTCCCATTCGTTTTCTCCCGGTGAAACTTCACATAAATCGAATCCGATTATTGTCTTTTTATGTTCAATTAGTTTTTTAATTAAATATGTTGTCTGATTATATGACAATCCACCAGGAACAGGCGTTCCGGTATTTGGACATAAATCTGGAGTTAAGCCATCAATGTCGAAACTGATGTAAACCTTTTCGGGTAAGCTTGAAATAATTTCATTTGAAATTGATTCCCAAGTTTCGCCTGAAAAAAGTCTATTATTAATAATATTGTCGCTATAGAATTTAATTTTTGATTCTGATTTAACTATTTCATTTTCGTCTGCACAGAAATCTCTTATTCCGACTTGTACTAATTTTGAAATGCTACTAACTTGACTTAAAGCATTATTCATAATTGAGGCATGAGAAAATTCAAAACCTTCGTATTGAAATCTTAAATCGGCATGTGCATCAATATGTATAATTCCAAAATCTTTATATTTTTCGCCAAGTGCTTTTATCAAACCAAGTGGAACGCTATGGTCGCCACCAACAATGGATGCGATTTTTCCTGAATCTATAATTTTTTTTGCTTCTCTATAAACCCAATCATTAAATTCAGATGAACCTTTGTTTACTTTTTTTA
>MEND01000260.1:646-10994 GCA_001768975.1 Bacteroidetes bacterium GWA2_31_9
AGATGCAACTTTTATATTCCATGCATTTTCGACTTCACTATCGAATAAATCAACTTGTAATGAAGCATCTAAAATTGCTTGAGGTCCATTGGAAGTTCCTTTTCCATAAGATGTTGTAACATCCCAAGGTATAGGTATTAAAACAATATTAGCTTCTTCAATTTCAAAAGGTAATCCAAAATAATTACCATTTGCAATTCCAATGTCGTTTGGGTTAAAGTCTTTGTCCATATTTTTTATTTTTTTTAATTTCTTCTATCGTCAAAAGACACAAACAAGGTTTATTTAGCTGACATTCTGAGCGAAGCGAAGAACCTTTTGAATTCATTATTTTAAATTTCAAATAATTGTTTGCTTTTTGCTTTAATTAATTTTAAGTCGATTTTTATTACACCAAGAACATTTTCAACCTTTTTCAAGTCAGATGAAATTTTTGAAACATTATCTTTATCGAATATCTGAAAAATAAAATCAATATTCTTTAATTCTTCAACTAAATAGTTTACACCATTTTTATTAGAAATCAGACGATATAAAATCTCTTCATTATCGTCGAAGTGAGAATATGCAGAATAATTATGTATTACTCCATTTTTTGCTTCAAGAAAAATATCTTCTGATTTAGAGAGTTTTAATGATAAATGTTCATTAATTAACCAACACAATTTATAATCTTTTTCAGAAGTGTGAATGCCAAATATGCTGAAATTAAATTCAGAATCTATTGTTAATCTATGTCGTTTTGCTTTTGTCATTAGTGATTTTTAATAATTCATAAAATTACAAAAAATAAATAAATATCTATAAAAGGATTAGTGTTTAGCTTTTTTTCTATAATTTCGGGGCAAAGAAATTTGCATGATTAATATCTTTTATAGAACAAACGGCAAAATTATATGTGAAAAGGATGTCAAGTTACTTGCTAACATAGTTTTATGCAATATTCTTTGGGTTGATTTAGTGTCTGCTACTCAAGAGGAAGCATCAAATGTAGAATCTTATTTTTCAATACGTTTGCAATCAAGGCAAGAAGCAGAAGAGATAGAAAGTAGTTCGAGATTTTTTGAAACTGAGGATAGAATAATTGCTAATTCAAACTTTTTAATTCTTAATAAGGAATCGTATCACGATGAACCTGTATCTTTTATAATTAAAGATAATGTACTTATTTCATACAGAAATGTTGAATTAAAGTCTTTTAATGATACTTTTAGAAAACTGGAATTAAATTTAAAGCAATTAAGCAATGGCTATCAGATATTTCTTGCTTTGTTGGAAATCAGAATTGACCTTGACGCTGACCTTTTAGAGAGCCTTGCTAAAGAT
Source organism: Bacteroidetes bacterium GWA2_31_9 (assembly GCA_001768975.1). GTDB lineage: Bacteria > Bacteroidota > Bacteroidia > Bacteroidales > GWF2-33-38 > GWA2-31-9. The sequence goes on from MEND01000260.1 coordinate 1,973, forward strand.
ATTGCAGAGCTTGCTAAAAAAGTTACTTTAATTAAGGATTTGGATGAAGAATTAATTCTTGAAATTACTAAGTATCAGGAAATGACTATGATGCTTCGAGAGAATATAATTGATAAGCAAAGAGTTGTTTCTGCAGTTTTAAAAAGCGATTTATTTCCAAAAGATAATACTGAGAAGTTGAGGATAATGATAAAGGATATTGGCTCACTTCTCGATCACACAAATTTTAGTTTCGAACGTCTTGAGTATCTTCAAGATACATTTTTAGGTCTTGTTAACATTGAACAAAATAAAATCATCAAAATTTTTACGGTTGTTACTGTTATATTTATGCCACCAACCCTTATTGCAAGTATGTATGGAATGAATTTTAGGTTTATGCCTGAACTTGAGTGGAAATATGGATATTTGATTGCAATTATGTTGATGATTTTTTCGAGCGTTGGAACACTTTTATTTTTTATTAGAAAGCGCTGGTTATAAAGAGGTTTTAGTTGTTTGTAGTTCGTTGTTTGTTGTTAATAAAATCGTTAAGTTGTTCAGGAACAAAAAAACTCATAAACTTTTCAACTACTCAAGTTATAAACTATTCCGCTTCTCCATAAAATGTTTTCGAGCATTGTGAAATATATCTTTTTGATATATCGTAAATCAAATATAAATTGCAGACAATATTTTAATTCATCTTTTTATGACTACAAAGACTAAATCGGTACGTAAGCAAACATTTGATGCGAATAAAAATTATTTAAGCACAAAAAAAGAAATTGGCTACGTTGATTTAAAAGATGCTAATCAAAAAGATTACGATAGAATTGGCTTTATGTCTGGTTTGGAGGTTCATCAGCAACTTAATTCTAAGGAAAAATTATTTTGTCGCTGTCCGGCTGGAAAATTCAATAAAAGCGATTCTTATGATGCAGAAATTATACGTCACATGCGTCCGACTTTGAGCGAATTAGGTGAGTATGATGGAACTGCATTAATGGAATTCAAAACCCGTAAAGAAATTATTTATCGAATTAGCAACGAAACCGCTTGTACTTATGAAATAGACGATACTCCGCCATTTAAAATTAATCGAGAAGCCCTTAATATGGCTCTTGAAATCAGTATTTTAAGCAAATTGAATATAGTAGGCGAGGTTCATATTACACGAAAACAGTATTTAGATGGAAGTATTCCGGCAGGTTTTCAGCGAACAGCAATTTTAGGCGTTGAAGGCGAAATTCCATTAAAACATAAAATTGTCAGATTAATTCAATTGAGTATTGAGGAAGATTCATGCAGAGAAATTTCAGATATTGGACATACAAGGATTTATAAAACAGATAGATTAGGAATGCCTCTTATAGAAACAGTTACATATCCCGAATTGATGAATCCTGCTGAAGTAAAAGAAGCAGCTGATTATATCAGGTTTTTAAATCGTAGTACAAATAAAGTAAGAACTGGGATTGGTTCAACACGAGCCGATGTAAATGTTAGTTGCAAAGGCGGCACCAGAGTCGAAATTAAAGGTGTTTCGCATAATCGTTGGATGCCAAAACTAACACATATTGAGTGTTTTAGGCAATGGGCTTTATTAAATATTTCAAGTAAGCTTGCAAAGAGAATTAACGATTTTAAAAAATGGAATTTGAAATATGTTCAAATTAATTTTGAAGATTTTAAGGTTGATTATGAGTCAATTAAAATTGCAAAAGAAGCAAAACAAAAATTAATTGCTGTTAATCTTCCAAATTTTAAAGAAATTCTATCTCACTTTACACAACCTGAAAAAATATTTGCAGATGAAATCAGCGACAGATTAAAAGTTATTGCTTGTCTGGAAAAACCAAATCTTCTTCATTCTGAGCAATTAAAACCTGTTTTAAAAGCGTCACAAATTGAATATTTAAAGAATGTATTAGAAGCCGACGAAAATGATGCTCAATTAATTTTCTGGACTGATGATAACGATTTGAAAACTGCAATTGATACAATATCTGAACGTTGTATTATGGCTTTTACAGGAGTTCCAAACGAAACACGAAAGTCGTTTGAAAATGGAACTACGATTTTTGAAAGAGTATTGCCTGGTGCCGACAGAATGTACCCTGATACAGATTCTGCTCCAATTCCTTTAGAATCTGAATTAATTGACTCGTTGAGTAAAAATTTGCCAATTGAAGTAATTGACCAAATGAATCAGTTAAAAAAATGGGATATTCCGGAAGATACTTTTCAATATATTTTGAAGAAAAATCTTATGCCCATTTTGTATAAGATTATTAATGAATTAAATATTAACTCTAGATTTGTAGGGACTTTAATTGGTCATAATCTGAAGCATATTCAGGGACATAACAAGCCAAGCTCAGACTTTAATTACGAGAAGATTTTTGATTTATTTCAATTTATTAAAAACGAATGTCTGGAGATTGAAATTTCAAAATATATGCTTCCGATTGTTTATCGTTATCCCAAAATGGATTTTCATTCAATTTTAAATACTATAAAATTCAAGAAACGTTCAAAAACAGACTTACTAGCTCCAATCGGATTTTTAAAAGACAAATACAAAGAAATTGGTAGAAATAAATCGCAAGAAGCTGAAAATAGTTGGGTTATGGGACAAATCAGACGACAAGCTGTTGGAAATTTGCCATTAAAAGAATTAATGACTGAAATTGTAGAGTTGAATAAATAAAAAAGAGCAATCATTACTGATTACTCTCATAATAAAAATTTATAAAATTGATTTATGCACTTTCAGCAACTGCAGTTCGTTCAATTTTTTTAATTAATCCTTGTAAAACTTTCCCAGGTCCGACTTCTGTAAAATGAGACGCACCATCATGAACCATTTTTGTAACAATTTGTGTCCATTTAACAGGAGCAGTTAATTGTGCAATAAGATTTTTTTTAATCTCTTCAGGATTTGTATGTGGCAATGCATCAACATTTTGATAAACTGGACAAATAGGAGTATTAAAAGTTGTTGCTTTAATTGCTTGTTCAAGTTCGGCAGCTGCAGGTTGCATTAATGGAGAATGAAATGCTCCTCCTACAACAAGTTTTAAAGCTCTTTTTGCACCAAGTGCAGTTAATTTTGCAATAGCTACATCAATTCCTTTAAACGAACCAGAAATAACTAATTGACCTGGTGAATTATAATTTGCAGGAACTACAACTTCATTTATTTCTGCACAAGCTTGTTCAACAATATTGTCGTCTAATCCTAAAATAGCAGCCATTGTAGAAGGTTCTGCTTCACAGGCTTTTTGCATCGCTAAAGCTCTTTTTGAAACTAACACAAGTGCATCTTCAAAAGATAATGTTTTGTTTGCAACTAAAGCAGAAAATTCGCCTAATGAATGCCCTGCAACCATTTCTGGTTTAAAACTATCTCCTAAAGTAGCAGCTAAAATTACAGAGTGTAAAAAAATTGCAGGTTGAGTTACTTTTGTTTGTTTTAAATCTTCTTCATTTCCATTAAACATTAAGTCGGTAATTCTAAAACCTAAAATTTCGTTAGCTTTTTCGAACATTCCTTTTGCTAAGTCTGAGTTATCATATAAATCTTTGCCCATTCCTACAAACTGAGCTCCCTGTCCAGGAAAAACGTATGCTTTCATATTTTTTTAAGTAATTTAATTTTATACAAAGTAAATAATGATTTTTTAAATTGAATGTAATAAATCAAAAAAAGGCTAAAGTAAAATTAAATGTGTTGTAAAAAATCTTTGTGTAATTTTATGAAATAATCATCTTTTCAAAAAAAATATTCTAACCTTATTTCTTCTTTTTTTTGACCTTTGTTGAAAAAGGAACATACACAAAATTAACCAACCATTAAACTAAACCTGAATATTTTATTGATACACAATATATAGAAAAAAAATTAGAGAAGATTAGTTGATATTAACTGTCGTTGTCCGACTGAGGCTCTGCCTCAGTCGGTTCTATCTTAAAAGGCTGAAGCCTTTTGTATATAATCAGGCAGAGCCTGATAAGATATATTCGGCTGAGGCAGAGCATCATTCGAACATTTTTTAGATTATTTCCAAAGCCTTTCGAAACGAAAATCATATTGATTTTTAAAAAAATAAACCGCAGAGAATGCAGAGGTTTAATAAATCTGTAAGCTTTATTTAGCAGGTTCTCCAATAGGAACATTTATAAATTGACCATCTGTTATACTTATAGTGTTTCCTCCATCTTGCTCTGTACCTGTAAAACTAAAAGTCCCACAAATTTTATCGTTTTGGTATGCAGTGATTTTTACAATGTAATCACCCGATTCACTATAATAATTCGTATTATTTTCAACGTATAACCCTGCAATTGAATAAATAATATTTTCTGTATATGTTCCAATATTTAGATTAGGAATATTTAGAGTAATCTGGTTATCATCTGAAATATACCCTGATATTGCCCATAAATTATATTCAGTACTATATGCGGCAGCCGTAAAAGAAGCAGTGTATTGAACACCATTTACTTTCGCTTTAAAAATTGATGGAATATTTGGAATGGTAACTTCTTCATCTGGGCTACAGCCTAATAGGCAATTGAGGCTAAATAGCAATACTATTATAATTTTAATATTTTTCATATTTAGGTTAAATAAATCTTGATTATTAAGTATTAAATTCCGCATCCAAAAATAATAATTTTGTTTATTTTTTGCAATTAAATTATTTGTATTGTATGTAACATAATTAAATTTTATGATACATTTGCTTAACTAACAATATTGATTTTATATGGATAAGTCGCATTTTAATATTGTGAATCTTGTTTCATGGTTATCAATAATTGCTGGAGTTTCTTGTTTAATTGCTGGATTGTTAGCATTATTCGAACCTATTGCAACAACAAGTGAGTTCGATTTAAGTCCTTTAAGGTCGCTTATTTCCTTTGTTTGTGATATTTTCTTTGCTATTTTGTTTTTTATTTCTGCAATTTTAGTAAAACGTAAAAAGACATGGACTTTTATTTTTGCTTTGGTTTTAATAAGCATTAATTTTTTAAGTTCTATAGCTTTAATTGTTAACGATGGACCTGAAAGTTATAATGATATTTTGATGCTTGTTGTTACAGTAGGAATATTGTATTTATTGGTTTTCAAGAATTATTCTTTCAAAAACTCTATTGGATTGTAAAAATACTCGTTTAGCTTTTCTTCGGTAAAACATATAAGCGAAAATGATGAAAAAAATCTTTCGGGTTTTGATTTATCTGGATTTAATCTGATGGGATATTTTTTGAGGACTTCAAAATGAAAATGGTCGAATTGCCAGCCATACTTATTAAGTTCAGCTTTATTCATGAATCTTGCAATTGGGTCACTTGGTTTCACTAAATCATGTAAATTGACTTTTATTCCGGCTATATGCTCATAAACAGTCCAGAATTTTGGATTGCCTTCGTGTTCAATAATAAGTTGTGCATACGGTCCGTCTTGCCTTTTACTGATTACAATACCTTCACAAATTGGAAATATAGCTTCATCGGTGTAATTATTTGTTGGTCGTTTAATATCAATTCCTGTGTGATAGTGAGAAGGAACAGTTGGTCGTGCTTTTCGAACCAAACCAAATTCGCCAATTTTTGTAAGTGATAATGTGTTGATTGATTTTCTGTTAGCTGTTTTAACAGGTAATTCGTATTTTGATTCAGAAAAATTGCAAAATAGTAATGTGAATATTAAAATAGTCGTTTTAAACATTTCTACTTTTTAATTGTAACTATTTTGCTCTAAATAAATTATAAATTTATCAATTTTATCTTCTTTTGATGCCCACGATGTTACAAGCCTGATTACTGAATGAGTTTCGCTAATTTTTGACCAAATATAAAATCCATATTTTTGACTTAATTTTTCAATGACAGTATTTGGTAAAATTGGAAATATCTGATTTGAAACAGGTTGGGTTAAAAAACTATATCCTGCTTTTTCAATTGCATTAGCCATTTTTAATGCCATTAAATTTGCATGTTTTCCTAATTCCAAAAACAAGTCAGTTCTTAATAATTCAGAAAATTGAATTCCAAAAATTCTGCCTTTGGCAAGTAACGCACCTTTTTGTTTAAGATGAAATCTGAAATTTTCTTTTAATTGCTTGTTGTTTATTACAATAGCTTCGCCAAGTAAAGCTCCGTTTTTTGTTCCTCCAATATAAAATACATCAACCAGATTTGATAGTTCAGCTAATGAAATATCATTAAATTCTGAGGCTAAGGCAGATCCAAGTCGAGCTCCATCAAGATATAGCAATAAGCCATTATGTTTGCAAAATGAAGATAATTCGTTCAATTCCTTTTTGCTATAAATACTGCCAACTTCTGTTGTGTTTGATATAAAAACAAGTCTTGGCTTTACCATGTGTTCATCTGTATGTAAGTCGATTACAGTTTTAATATCCTCTGGTCTTAATTTCCCATTATAAGTTTCAATCAGGTTTATTTTGTGTCCGGTTGCTTCAATTGCTCCTGTTTCGTGTACAACTATATGAGCAGTACTTGCTGCAATTACCGATTCGTAAGATTTTAATGCAGATGAAATTATAATCAAATTTGCTTGAGTTCCACCTGAAACAAAGTGAATGTCAGCTTCTTGGTTTTGAATTTTATTTCGAATTATTTGAATTGCTTCATTACAATATGAATCTTCACTATAACCGTCATTCTGAATAAGATTAGTTTTGATAAGTGCTTCTAATATTTTTGGGTGAGCTCCTTCGCTATAATCGTTTCTAAAACTGTAATTTTCCATAACTAGGAATTTGAACTGGATTTAAAAATAATAATTTGCTAAAATTAGCGATTAATAATTGAACTTTATATGCTGATTATGAAATCTTGTTGGGTTTAAGGTTGCTACGCTTTTTTTACCGCAAGACTTGTTCCGTTTATCACATTGGCGTTAACTTAACTTGTCCCGCTAGGGACAAAATATTGGTAGAAAGAAATTTAGCCCCACATAAAAGTGCCGTAGGTACAAAATATAATATTGATTTTAAAGTCAATATTTCATCCCTAAAGGGATTTAAATTATAGGGTATGATATTTTCTACCAATATTACGTTCCCAAAGGAACTTGTTTTAAATTGTTGTATGTCTTTAATATTCAGTATTATAGTATAAATTTAATTATTAAGTTAACGCCAATGCGATTTATCGGAAGACGCTGAGAAGCAAAGTTTTTTTTAAAAATATTACATTTTACATATTAAATATTACATTAAATAGGGTTTGATGTTGGTTACGCAGTTCATTTCTTCATTCTTAAATTCCGAAATCGTAAATAATAATTCTCTTTTCCAATAAATCGGGTCAAGCTGTGTGTTTATTAATAAGCATGGTTATAATTTTATCAGACGCTGATTTGATTCGTAAATTGTTTACATTAAGGGTATTAGAAAATAGTATCTTTATTTTTACTTTTTTTTTCATAGTTTTGACTGTTTTGCTAAGAGACTGTTTTAACAAATTTTATTATAATTTTTGAGTTTATATTTGCACAAGTTGTTATTTTTATTTATATTTGGTCTAAATAAAAATAATCAAAATTATGAATAATTCAATATATAACTTTCCAAAACCAATTAATGAACCTGTAAAAGACTATGCACCTGGCACTGGCGAAAGATGTGCATTATTAGCAGAAATCGAAAATTTGAAAAATAATTCAACAGATATTCCTTTAATAATTGGAGGTAAAGAAATCAGAACTGATAAAGTTGGTGTTGTTGTAATGCCTCACGACCATCAGCATGTAATTGCAACTTATCATAAAGCAACCGAACATGAAGTAAAATTAGCTATTGAAAGTGCTTTAAAAGCACATAAAGAATGGGAAAATACATCATGGGTCGAGCGTGCTTCGATTTCGTTAAAAGCGGCTGAATTAATTTCTGGTAAATATCGAAATCTTCTGAATGCAGCAACAATGCTCGGTCAAAGTAAGAATGTTTATCAGTCTGAAATAGATGCTGTTTGCGAGACTGTTGATTTTTTAAGATATAACGCACATTATATTTCGCAGGTTTATAACGAACAACCTGCAAGTTCGCCAGGAGTTATAAATAGAATTGAATATCGTCCGTTGGAAGGATTTATTTATGCAATTTCTCCATTTAATTTTACATCAATTTCTGCAAATTTGTGCATGGCTCCTGCATTAATGGGAAATACTGTGGTTTGGAAACCAGCAACTACTTCGTTGTTATCGAATTACATTTTAATGAAAATATTGATGGAAGCAGGTTTGCCTGCTGGAGTTATTAACTTTATTCCCGGTCAAGGTGAATTGATTTCTGATATTGTATTGACTCACAAAGATTTTGCTGGCTTACATTTTACTGGTTCGACAAGTACTTTTGTGAATTTCTGGAAAAAAATTTCAGACAATATTTTGAATTACAAATCTTATCCAAAAATTGTTGGAGAAACAGGAGGGAAGGACTTTGTTTTTATTCACAAATCTGCATCAACACTGGAAGTTGCAACTGCACTTGTGAGAGGTGCGTTTGAATATCAGGGACAAAAATGTTCGGCAGCTTCGAGAAGCTATATTCCAAAATCATTATGGTCAGAAATTAAGACTAAGATGCTGAAAATGATTGAGAAGATTAAAATTGGCAATGTCGATAATTTTGAAAATTTTATGAATGCTGTAATTGACGAAAAGGCTTACAACAGAATAATGGAATATATTAATTTTGCAAAAGATTCATCTGAAGCTGAAATAGTCTGTGGCGGAAATGGCAATAAATCAATTGGATATTTCATTGAACCAACAGTAATTGTAACAACAAATCCTCATTTTAAAACTTTAGAAGAAGAAATTTTTGGACCAGTTCTCACTATTTATATTTACGAGGATTCTAAGTTTGAAGAAACTCTTGAATTGTGCGATAATACTTCGCCTTATGCTTTGACAGGTGCTGTTTTTGCTCAGGATAGAACTGCATTGAATCATGCTTGCAGAGTTTTGAAATATTCGGCAGGAAACTTTTATTTGAATGAT
>MEND01000260.1:11116-13251 GCA_001768975.1 Bacteroidetes bacterium GWA2_31_9
AACCTTAGTTCCTCCGACTGATTTTAAATATCCGTTTATGCTTGTGGGAGCTTGTTGATTTTTTTGATTTCGTTTATTTTATAGATTTAAAGACCTAACAGATTTCAAAAACCTGTTAGGTCTAGTTATATTTTATATTCTTAATCCAAGAATTGTAACATCGTCAACCTGTTCGCTTTCGCCACGCCAATTTTCAAAGGTAATATTTAAAATTTCATGTTGCTGTTCCATTGAAAGTTGGCAATTATCTACTATTAGTTGTTTTAATTGTTTTGATTTGAACTTTTTGTTGTTTTCTCCTCCAAATTGGTCTTCGTAGCCATCGCTCATCATGTATAGGCAGTCGCCTTTTTGCAATTGGAGTTCGTGATTTGTGAAGTTATCCATTTTTAGGTAAATGGCAATTGGCATTTTATCGGGCTTTATTTCTTCAAGATTTGACAACTTTTCAAAAGTTGTCAAATCTGTATCACTAACCTCTGGTTCGTAAGACAACAATCCAGAGGATTGTGTTACTGTACGAATTATCCAAAGTGGATTATTAGCACCAGCCCATTGGGCGTGAAAAATGTCTGAACCACTGATTTTATTCTGATTTGTTTGAATACTCTGATTTCTGACGTTGTCTGCCGACTGATTACTTATTACCGAAAACTGCTCACTTTCTTCTTCGCTTGGAGCTTGGGTTTTGGAGCTTTGAGCTTGATAATTTATTGTTAAGATGCTCATATCCATTCCGTCTTTTTGTTCGCCTGATTCGCCTTTTTGCTTTAATGTTTTTATTACTTCTTTTCGCAATCGTTTTAAGATAATTGCTGGATTTGTCATATATTCTTTAAGCACTGTTTCACGCAAAAATGATGTTCCAAGCATTGACATAAATGCTCCCGGTACGCCATGCCCTGTGCAATCGGCAACAGCAATTATCATTTGATTTTCAACTTCTGCCCACCAGTAATAATCGCCACTTACGTTATCTTTTGGTTTAAACAGAATGAAACTTTCAGTAAAATATTTGTCAAGCAGATTTTTTTCAGGCAGAATTGATGTTTGAATTTTTGTAGCATAAGCAATACTTTGAGTAATTTCGAGATGAATATGTTCTATTTTATCTCTTTGATCAGTAACTAAATCACGTTGTGCTTCAATTTCATCTCGTTGGGTTTCAATTTCTTCTTTTTGCTGAAGGATTTCTTCGTTGCTCATTGTGAGCATATCTCGTTGTGCTTCAATTTCTTCTTTCTGTTGACTAATTTCCTGATTTTGAAGTGCAAGTAATGTATTTGCTTTTTGCTTTTGACGGAATGTATAAATACCATATACAAGAAATGCTACAAGTAATAACAAAACAAGAGCAACTGAATATGTTATAAGTTTTTGTTTTCCAAGTTTTGCCTGATTTTCAACTTCTTCTTGAGCATGTTTTATTTCGTATTCGTTTTCAATTTTAATTTTGGTTAATTCTTTGACATATTTATCGTCTTTAAGGCTGTCGTTCATAAGCTTGTAGCTCAGAAGATATTCGTAAGCGTTTTTATAATTTCCTTTTTTCTCAAATATTTTGTAAAGAACTTCTTTTGCTTGGAAGATTCGCAAGTTATATCCAAATTTTACAGCTGTGTCGAGGCTTTGATTTGCAATGGAATATGCTTTATCAATTTTGCCAAGTTTGAGGTAAATTTCTGCAACTCTGATTAATGCAAGTCCTTCTTTATTGTTAAGCATTGAGTCGGCAGCTGCGGCTTTGAACAGAAAATCGATTGCTTTTTGCAAGCTGTCTTGTTGAATATATATTAGTGCAATATTGAATGATGTTTTCGCAACATTATGCAAAAAATCGGGGTTTGAAATTCTTTTCTCACAAACTACTAAAACTTTAGTGAGAATGTCCAAAGCACTATCGGGTTTGTTAAGGCTAAATAAAACACGACCAATTTCAATTTGATTATCAGTTATATTAAATGTATCGTTTAATTCTTGTGCAATTTTAAAAGCACTTTTGTAGTTTACTAAAGCTTCGTTGTAAAAATCAATTTTTCCATCGCCTGGTGTGCATTCCGAAAGGTGAAAGCTGATTTTTCCAAGTCTGTAAAGTGATTTGGACTCGCCTTCTTTGTCGTTAATTTTTCTGAATA
>MEND01000261.1:0-7175 GCA_001768975.1 Bacteroidetes bacterium GWA2_31_9
TTTTTTACCCCATTGGATAGCTTATGTTGAACAATGGATGTGCAATAAAAGATATTATCCAACGGGGTGAATAAAAGAAAACACAGTCGTATCGTGGGTTTTACTTCGTTATTCTTCATTCGTTGTTCTATTATTCGATTGTTCAAAATGACTTTTTCCAAGTTGTTATTGAGAAGTTACAAATATTATAAAAATAATAATCCTATTTATTTGTTAAAAAAAAAAGCCGGAATAAATTTCCAGCTATTTTTTTTTGTTAAATAGTTTCAGGTTTTGGAGGTCTTGGTAAAAGAGCTTTTCTTGATAATTTGTATTTACCATTTTTATCAATTTCAAGTAATTTTACTTTAACAATTTCGCCTTCTTTTAATACTTCGTCAACTGTATTTAATCTTCTCCATTCAACTTCCGATATGTGTAGAAGTCCTTCTTTTCCAGGAACAAATTCAACAAATGCTCCAAAAGCAACTATTGATTTTACTTTTCCATCATAAATTTCTCCAACTTCAGGAATTGCAACAATACCTTTAATTCTGTTAAGTGCAGCTGTAATATTTGCTTTATTATCTGCAAAAATATCAACTACTCCTGTGTTCCCAACTTCTTCTAAAACAATTGTTGTATTAGTAGTTGCTTGAATATCTTGAATAATTTTTCCGCCAGGACCAATTACTGCACCAATCATTTCTTTAGGAATTATAATTCGTTCAATTCTAGGAGTATGAGGTTTTAATTCTGCATTTGGTTTATCAAGAGTTTTAAGAATTATATTCATAATGTGTAATCTGCCTCTTTTTGCCTGATCTAAAGCTTGTGATAATATTTCGTACGAAAGACCATCAACTTTAATATCCATTTGGCAAGCAGTAATACCATCAACTGTTCCAGTAACTTTAAAGTCCATATCTCCTAAGTGGTCTTCATCGCCAAGAATATCGGAAAGAACTGCAAATTTTCCAGTTTTTGAGTTTGAAATTAAACCCATTGCAATTCCAGTAACTGGTTTTTTAATTTGAATTCCGGCATCCATAAGTGCAAGTGTACCAGCACAAACTGTAGCCATTGAAGATGAGCCATTTGATTCTAAAATATCAGATACAATTCTAATTGTATAAGGATTATTTTCTAAATTTCCAGGAACCATTTTTTTCAATGCTCTGTGAGCAAGATTTCCGTGACCTATTTCTCTACGACCAGTTCCTCTGTTCGGACGAGCTTCGCCTGTAGAATATGGAGGAAAGTTATAATGTAAAATAAATTTTTCGCTTCCTTTAATTAAAGCTCCATCAATCATTTGTTCGTCTAACTTAGTTCCAACTGTAACTGTAGTTAATGATTGTGTTTCGCCTCTTGTGAAAATTGCAGAACCGTGAGCCATTGGTAAATAACCAACTTCACACCAAATTGGTCTGATTTCGTCAGTTTTACGACCATCTAAACGAATGCCGTCATTTAAAAGAGCTTCTCTTACGGCTTCTTTTTCAACATCGTGATAATATTTGCTGACTAATTTTAAATCTTCGTCAGTAGGTTCAACTAAAGTTGCAATAAAATCTTGTTTAATTGCAGCAAAAGCTTCACTTCTTGCATGTTTGTCTGGGTTTGGAGTTTTTGCCTGTGCATATACTTTTGAAAATGTTTCAGCATGAACTTTTTGACGAAGTTCTTCGTTATTTACTTCGTGGCAATATTCACGTTTTTTAGTTTTTCCAACCATTTCGGTTAATTCCATTTGAGCTTTGCAATGAACTTTAATTGCATCGTGTGCAAACTTTAAAGCTTCTAACATTTCTGCTTCTGAAACTTCGTTCATTTCGCCTTCAACCATCATAATATTTTCCATAGTTGCTCCAACAACTAGTTCAATATCTGCTTTTTTTACATCTGTAAATGATGGATTAATTACGAATTTTCCATTTATTCTAGCAACTCTTACTTCTGAAATTGGACCATTAAATGGAATATCGGATACTGCTAATGCAGCTGATGCAGCTAATCCTGCCAACGCATCTGCCATAATATCTTTTTCGGCTGAAATTAATTCAACTGTAACAAAAGTTTCTGCATGAAAATCATCAGGGAATAAAGGTCTTAAAACCCTATCAACTAATCTGGCTGTTAAAATTTCATTATCCGATGGACGAGCTTCTCTTTTTAAGAAACCTCCAGGAAATCTTCCTGCCGAAGCATATTTTTCTCTGTATTCTACAGATAGTGGCATAAAATCAACATTGTCTTTAGCTTCTTTTGCACTAACAACTGTTGCTAATAACATTGTGTTTCCCATTCTTACAACTACCGAACCATCAGCTTGTTTAGCAAGTTTTCCGGTTTCAATCGTGATAATACGACCGTCTCCTAAATCTATATTTTTTTGAATTAAATTATACATATCAATTTTTTTGAATTAATAATTGGATTTTAAAATTAAATGTGAAAAAAAAAGGCAATTTGTGATTGCCTTTATTTACGTATATTTAGTGCGCCAATGATCGCTCTGTATCTTTCAATATCAATATCTTTTAGATAATCAAGCATTTTACGTCTTTTTCCTACTAGTTTTAATAAAGCTCTCTGAGTACTAAAATCTTTTTTATTGATTTTTAGATGTTCAGTTAAATGATTAATACGTGTAGAAAATAATGCAACTTGACTCTCTGCTTGTCCTGTGTTAGCTTCGTCTTTTCCGTGAATTTTGAAAAGTTCTTTTTTCGTTTCTGTAGTTAATTTCATATCAACTTTTAATTTATTTCTATTACCTTTTTTTCAATTAGATGGCAAAGTTAATTATATTTTTTAATGATTTACAATTTTATGCTTAAAAAAACTGTATTTTTTTGAATATTAATGAACTTTATACTATTTTATAAGTTTCAAAAACTTTGATGATATTAATAATCGAATTCAGAACCCCAAAAGTTATAGTTCATTGAATCATCACCATATTTCTCTAATTTTTTATCTGTAATTTTATATGTACATCTTTCTCCAAAAATTTCTGAAAAGTATAATTCAGATTCATGTCCTGATTCATCCTTCATAATTACTTTTGCAAGATTTTCATGTACTTTACCTTCATGTAAATTTTGATGGCAAACAGGGCAAATAATTTCAAGATGTTCGCCTTTTTCAATTTCAAAAAGAGTATCTTTTTTTACACTATAATCACCAACTTGTGGACTAACTAACAGTAATCCAGCGTTTTTTTTATTATTTTTTACTGTAAAAATAATATCGTTGCCAACATTTAATTGTGCTTTGCAGTGTGTACAATAATATGCTTTTCCCATTTTAAACCTTAAATTAATTTAAAATGCAAAGGAATAAAATTTATCAAAATATAACAAATTCTAAGGATTATTTGTTTTTTTAGATTTACTTGGAACGTAAGTGGTTGAAAGGACTTTAAATTCTGTTCGACGATTAAACTGATTGCATATATCTTTTTGGCTTGAATCAGTTAATGTATTAATGAAATCATCACCTAAAACTGTTTTTTCAGGAATAAACGGATATTTTGTAGAAATGCTCTTATCTGCAACTTTTGGTTGAGTTTTACCATATCCTTTTGCTACAAGTCTTTCAGATTCAATTCCTTTTGAAATAATATAGTCAACAACAGATTGTGCTCTTCGTTGAGAAACTACAAGGTTAATGGAGTCATTACCAATCATATCGCTATGCGACATTAGTTCTACTGTTAGTGAAGGGTTATCGTTTAGTGTTGTTACTAAAATGTCAAGCGATGATTTTGATGATTCTCTCAAATCCCATTTTGCAAAATCGTATTCGATATTAGGAAGTTCAATAGTTTTAGCAATTGATGACAAAGTTGCTTCGGTTTTTAAAACCTGACTTCTGTCTAATAAATTAGTTGTTACGCTTCCTTTTCCGTTAAAATATCCGAGTTTTGAAGCAATGTAAAGATAATCAGTTTTGGGTTTTAGTTTAAATGTAAAACCGACTTCAGCTTTAGTTGTATCTCTAAAAATTGTCCCATCGCTACCAACTAATTTAACTACAACGCCTTCAATAGGTTCGCCTGTATCTTCATCTTTAATAATTCCTGTTACTGAAAATTCTAAAGGTGGAATATAGAATGAGTAAATATCAATACCTCCACGTCCGCCTTTTCTGGCTGATGAAAATAGCCCTTTTTCGTTCGACCCTTGAAATATTATCCCAAAATCATCAGCATTTGAGTTAATAGGATATTTCATGTTTTCGACTTTGAGAACAGAATCTTCGTCAACATAAGCTTTGTAAATATCAAGTCCTCCCATAGAAATTTCCCTATCGGATGAAAAGTATAAAATTCCATCGTCTCTAATAAATGGATATAATTCATCAGAAGGAGAGTTTATTGAATCACCTAAATTGATTGGGACAGTCCATTTCCCAGATTTCCCATCTCTGGTAACTTTAAAAAGGTCGGCTCCTCCGCTACCACCTAGCTCTCGTGAAGCAAAATATAAAGTTTTTTCATCAGCTGATATTGAAGGATGCCCAATTGAAACACTATCTCCAACAATTTGTAATGATTCGCATTCTCCCCAATCAGCACCTTGTTTTGCCGATTTATATATTTGACAACCATGTTTATTCTTTTTTTCAATTTTACATTTAGTAAATAACATTTCGTTAGCTTTGGAGTTAAGAGCAGGGGTTCCTTCGTCGTATTCAGAATTTACAAGAGTATCGAGAGGAGTAGGTTCGCTCCATTTTCCTTTTCTATCTTTTTGAACTTCAAAAATATCAGTAAATCTATCGCCAATTATTCCACTAATTTTTTTTCCGGTTGTTTTATCCCTATTTGAAGTGAAATATATTGAATTGTAATCTTTTCGAGAATCGTAAGTTGGTGAAAAATCATTCAATTTTGAATTTAAAGACCCCATTTCTTCAACAATATATCTGGTTGGATTATTAGTCCATTCAACTGCAAGACTACAGGCTTCAAATCCTTGTAATCCCTTTAATGCTCCGGGTACTAATATTAAATAATTAGAATATTCTTTTGATGAAGCCTCATAATCGCCTAATATTCTTAGCATATTGGCATGATTTAGAACGACTAAAGGATCTTTGTCATTCATTTTCATTGCTTTTTTATAGAAATTTTCTGCTTGTTTTACATCTCTTGCATATCTATAGCAATCGGCTATTAAATAATTAATTTCTGCTTTGTCGCTTTTATTTTTAGTCTTTTTATATACTTTTCGATAAATTTGCGAAGCAACGTAATATTCTCCTTCAAAAAACTTATTGTCGGCTTTAGTGCGTATTTTATTGACTTTTTGAGAAAATCCTGTTATTGAAATAATCAATAAAAGAGTTGAGATAAATATCTTAAATATGTTTTTATAATGTATCAGCCTTAAAATCATTTATGTAATTACTTCTAAAATGCTAAGAAAATAATATTTTTTATAAACGCAGTTTGCAAAGATATATTTTTTAGCATAAAATTTAATCTGTTTTTTTTGAATACTTATTAATAATAACTTTATGCAATTTTAAAATGATAATTGAAATGAAAATTAAGTGTTTAATAATCATTTGTCTAGCAAGTTTAAATTTATTTGCAAATGAGAATAATGTTATTGATAGTCTTGAAAATTTAATTAAATCTCAAAAAAATACTGATTTGATTATTACTCTAAACGAACTTACTTGGCAATACAGAACTGTTTCGCAGGAAAAAGCAATAGAATATGGAAATAGAGCTCTGGAATTATCAATAAAGTTAGATTTTAGTAAAGGCATTGCACAGTCTTATAATGATTTAGGAATAATTTATTTTGATAAAAAAGATTATTCACAAGCTATAGAATTTTATGAAAAATCGTTAAAAATTAGGGAAGTATTAAAGGATTTAAATGGTCAAGCTTCATTGTATATGAAATTGGGAATTGTGCACGAAAGTAATGGCGATTTTTTAAAATCTATTGATTATAGTCAAAAAGCATTATCAATTTACGAACAGCTTGGTAATGAATATGGTGCTGCTGCTTGTATAAATAATATTGCCGTAGTAAACTTGGATATTAATAATAATGATGAATCATTAAAATATTTTATGAAAGCTGTTGAAATTCGCAAGAGAATTAACGATATATATAACTTATCAGGAACTTATGTCAATATTGCAAATATTTATTTAAAGAAAAAAAATACAGAGCAAGCTATTAGGTATTATTTAAATTCGCTTGAACTGTGCAGAGAAATTGGGGATAAGCATTATATAGCTTCTAATTTGAATAATTTATGTTCAGCGTATATAAATATTAACGATTTTGAAAATGCCAAAGAAGTAGTTGAGGAATCTTATCAGATTAGGACAGAATTAAAAGATTATTCAGGTCTAATATCATGCTTGAAAAATATGGGAGATATTTTTATTAAAACCAAAAAATTCAGTCAGGCACTAGAAAAATTAAATGAAGCATTAAATATTTCGAAAACAATCAAGGCTAGAACAGAAATGCCATCATTATATAGCTCATTTGCAAATTATTATGAGTCAATTGGCGATTATGTAAATGCGTTGAATTATCAGAAATTACAGGCTTTGTACAATGATTCCTTATTAAATGAGAATATGCTTAATAAAATATCTGAGTTGCAAATAAAATACGATACCGAAAAAAAGGAGGCAGAAAATCAAAAATTACTTCAAGAAAATAAGTTAAAAGAATTGTCAATTGAAACTTCTAAAAAATCTAAACAAAATCAATTATTGATATTTGTTAATTTGCTTATTGTTATTGTGTTAACAGCAGTTTTTATATATTATAGAAATAAGCAAAAACATAAAAATGAACTAATTAAATCACAAAATTTGCAAGAAAAATTGAGATTTAAAGCTGTGGTTGATTCTGAAGAAAAAGAGCGAATACGTATCGCAAAAGAACTTCACGATGGCTTAGGTCAATTATTATCGTCGGCAAAATTAAATATTTCCAGCCTCGAAGATAATATAAATAAGGATGATGAATATTTACTCCAAAATTCATTGAAAATAATTGATGAAGCAGTTGGCGAAGTAAGAAGCATTTCGCACAATTTAATGCCTACTGCTCTAATGAACTACGGATTATCGGAAGCAATTTCTGAATTATGCAGACGCATAAATGAATCAAAAAAATTACAGATTGATTTCGATAAAGAAAATT
>MEND01000261.1:7205-19655 GCA_001768975.1 Bacteroidetes bacterium GWA2_31_9
AGACAAAACGCTAAAATTGTACATTAAAGATAATGGTGTAGGTTATAACACATCAGAGATAAGTAAAAGCAAAGGAATTGGTTGGCAAAATATTTATTCTAGAGTTTCTATTTTAAACGGAGAAATTAGCATAAATTCGCAAATAGGAAAAGGAACCGAAATAGAAATTATTGTTTAAATTTGTAATATGGATTTACAAAAACAAAGAATACTAATAGTTGACGACCATCAGATGTTTATTGATGGAGTAAAATCTTTATTAAGAAATCAAAACATATTTAGTGTTGTTGCAGAGGCACTTGATGGCAAGTTGGCACTTGAAGCTTTAGAAAATCAAGAAATTGATATAGTTATAAGCGATATTAATATGCCAAATATGTCGGGCATTGAGTTAACCAAAATTATAAAATCAAAATATCCTGAAATTAAGGTAATTATTGTAAGTATGCACAACGATAGAGATACAATAACCGAAATAATGATGGCAGAAGCTGAAGGATATATTTTGAAAAATACAGGAAAAAAAGAACTTTTTGATGCTTTAAATAGTGTATCGAATTATGGAACATATTACAGCAATGAGGTTTTGAGTATAATGATGGAAATCGTTAAAAAGGAAAAAAAATCAGAAAAAGCCGTTAAAAATCTCACTGAAAGAGAATTTGAGATACTAAATTTAATTGTTCAAGAATTTTCAAGTGAAGAAATTGCCGAAAAACTTTTCATAAGTAAACGAACAGTTGATACCCACCGCATTAATATTTTAAACAAAACAAATTCAAAAACTATTGTTGGGCTTATTAAATACGCCATTGCAAATAATTTAGTTGAATAACTTTAAATATAATTTTCAGAGTCTATACAGTATCAATACCTACTAAAATAGGTAATGATACTTATTTTATTGTGTCTAATTATTTTATTTATTTGTTGAATAAATTAATGAAAATGCATACTCTTTCTGATAGAGAAATTGAAATTTTGAAACTTATAGTCAGTGAATTTTCATCTTTTGAGATTGCAGAAAAATTGAATATAAGCGTAAGAACAGTCGATTCACACCGAAGAAATATTATTGAAAAAACAGGTGTTAAATCATTAATAGGACTGTATAAATATGCATTACTAAATAAGATTGTTGAAATATAGAAGAACAATATATTTTAATTTCTAATAAATATATGAAAAAATAAAAGAAATTCTAATATGAAAATCTGAATCCATTTCGAATAAAGGAGTAACCGAAAAGCCTTAAGAGTAGGAAAAATTAAAACTAATAATTATGAAAAAAACTTTACTTACAATCGCATTTATTAATTTATTTTTTGTTGCTGCTTTTGCACAGTGGGATACAATTGCAAAACCATCAGAATATTATTTTTCAAATTATGTAACAACCCATAATAATGAGTTGTATTGTGGTGGTGGAAATGGTGTATATAAATACAATGGAACGTCATGGGATGATTTAACAAATGGAACATTTCAAAGTAGTTCAAATACAAATGTCGAAGTAATTTTTGCTGGCTCATATATTTATGCTAGAACAACTGCAATGGGAATATATCGCTCTTCAGATAATGGAAATACTTGGGAAATGGATACAGTCGGTTTGCCACAAATGAGTGCATATACGAATGAACCATGGTCAATGTTTTACGATGGAACAACATTATTTGTGAGTTTTGGATATTATGGTTACAATTTTTTCAGAAAACTACCTTCTGAAAATTCATGGACTAAAATAAATGAAATTGGAAGTAGTTCATCTGTTGTTTGGGGGGTAACTAAGCAGGGTTCAAATTTATATGCTATTGCAACAGATGGATGTTGGGAGTCAACTGATGGAGGTCAATCATGGACTAAAAAAACATCAACAAATTTACCGCAAATATACGCACAGTGGCATATTACAAATGCTGGGAATACAGTTATAACACATAATTCTGCATTATATTTTGGTTCGGATAATGGACTATTTAAAAGTACTGATAGCGGAGATTCATGGATACGTGTAGATAACGGATTTCAGGATTTCTATAATTCAGTAGGTATAGCTGCTTTATATTCTGATGGTGCAAATTTGTTTGCGTCCACTCGAAATACTAATAATGCATATAAATCAACAGATAATGGAACTACATGGACAGACTTAAGTGCAGGTTTAGATGGAAAAATTTCAAGTTTTACAAAATGTAATGGAAAATTGTATGCTTCAATTGCAACTCAAAAAAACATCTATTATTTTAATGATGGTTCATCAGGAATTAATGATATGTCTGACTTAATTAATGTAAAGTTATATCCAAATCCATTTTCAGAAAATGCTGTTATAAGTATTGATAATTCTGAATTTAATAATGCAACTTTAAATATTACCTCGGTATTAGGAAACTCAGTAAAAGAAATTAAAAATATTACAGGCAATCAAATTTTAATTAATAGAGAGAATTTAAAATCAGGAATTTACATTTATAATTTTAAAGAATCTGAAAAAATAATTAAAACTGGCAAATTTGTTATAAAATAGGTTAAAACTCTACTCTATAAATAAGAACAGGTATTCTGCTTAATAAGTATGAATACCTGATTTGTTTTGTATGGTTATCAAAATAAGCCTTCTCCATGTTTTTTTGTTCAATAAAATCCATACTCTTCAATTAATAAAGAGCATTGGCTTTTTTATCCAAACATGATAAACGTCATACATTTTATCCTTCAATAATTAATAATTTCGCACGAAAGATTTGCTAAATCTTAGAGATTTTGCAAATCTAAATTAATTTAATTTTTGAAATATGCACAGAATTGATAATCACCCGATTTTAGATGTTGAAAAAAAACAAATTATCAAATTTCAATTCGAGGGAAAACAAATTGAAGGAGAAAAAGGTTTTACAATTGCAGCAGCTTTGCATCAGGCAGGCTATCCTGTTCATAGTCATAGTTTAAGAAACCGAAACCGAAGCCTTGAGTGTGGAATTGGAAAATGCGGTGCTTGCGAAATGCTTGTCGATGGTCAGGTTAAAAGAATTTGCATTACTAAAGTTGATAATATTCACGAAGTCAGCGAAATACCAAAAGATTATACACCTCCTGTAATCAATAAAAATATTGACAAAGCAATCAATATTTATAAAACTGAGGTTGTAATTATTGGAGCAGGACCGGCAGGACTTGCTGCAAGAGAAATTCTTAATAATCACAAAATTGCAAATATAGTTGTCGATAATAACGATAAAATTGGCGGACAATTTACAATGCAAACTCACCAATTTTTCTTCTTCGAAAAAGAGAAAAAATATGGTGGAATGCGTGGTTTTGACATAGCCGAAACACTTGCAGGAGAAGACCACACAGGAATTTTTCTTGACTCAACTGTTTGGGATTTGCTTGAAGGAAAACGAGTTGCAGTAAAGAATGTATCAACCGACGAAATTTATTATATCGATACTGATTATCTGATTGTTGCAACAGGTGCAGTTCCGTTTATGCCATCGTTTGAAAATGACGATGTCCCGGGTGTTTACACAGCAGCAGTTGTTCAAAAAATGATGAATAACGAATTTACATTGCTTGGAAAAAATGTTTTAACTGTTGGAGCCGGAAATATCGGATACCTAACATCTTACCAACTAATGCAAGCCGGAGCAAATGTAAAAGCAATTATCGAAGCTCAAGATAAAGAAGGCGGATTTCCAGTTCAAGCAAACCGAGTTCGACGACTTGGAATACCTGTGATATTATCTCACATTCTTCTGAAAGCAATTTCAAACGAAGATTACACTGGAATTGTTGGAGCAGTTATTGCCGAAGCTGAAAATTTCACTCCTATTCCAGGAACCGAAAAAATTATAGACGGAATTGATGCAATTAACATTTGCACAGGCTTAGTTCCCGACGATCAATTACTAATCAAAGGAAATGAAGTTTTTGGAAGAAATTGTTTTGGAGTTGGCGATGCAATACGTATTGGCGAAGGAACAAGTGCAGTTTTAAGAGGCAAACAAGCAGCTTACGAAATACTCGAAAGTATCGGAGCTAGATATAATTACAACGACTATTTGGCAATTTCTAAAGAATACATTGATTCACAGCAACATCCATTCAAAGTGATTCCAGAGCCTCACAGTCCTTCGGCAGAAAGAGCTGAAGCTAAGCCTTTTGTATTAATCGACTGTCTTTATGGATTTGCTTGCAATCCTTGCGAATTTGCTTGTCCTCACGGAGCTATAACTAAAACATCAACAAGTACAGTTCCTGCATTGGATTTCAATAAATGCGTTGGTTGTATGGATTGTGTTTATCAATGTCCCGGACTTGCAATTTTTGGTTATCATCAAAAGAAAGACTGGTTATTTTTGCCAATAGAATTTTCTTGTAAAGAGCAATCAGAAGTTTATCTGGTTAATAATAACGGAGAAAAAATCGGTGATGGAATTATCGAAAAAGTTTTAAAAAAATCCAATAAAACCAACATTGCCAGAGTTAAAGCCTTAAACCTTCATAATGCAGATTTAATGCAGGCAAGAGGATTTATTCCAAAAGAAATTTATCCCGAAAAAGTTGAATTCAAAGCAAACAAAGAAAATATTGAATCTCAAACATATATCTGCCATTGCGACGACGTAAGACTTGACGAAGTGATGGATGTAATCGGCGACAGAAAATTTATCTCTGTTGACGAAGTAAAACACACAACTCGCTTGGGAATGGGAGCTTGTCGTGGAAAAAGATGTATCAAACGCTTAAAACAAACGTTAAGAAGTTCAGGCATTTCCATAGTTGGAGATGCAACACCTCGTGGACCACTTTCAAATCAGATTGGAATGGGCGAAGTTTATCCGAAAAATGTTCCTGAAAAAATTATTACAAACCTCTCTTCAACAAAAATCAAAAGGATAAAAACAAAAGCACTAATTGCAGGTGGCGGAATTGGCGGAAGTGCTTTATTTCGTTATATGTCGGAAGCAGGTTATAATCCGGTTTTAATTAATTATGGAAGAGGAGCTTCGTGGCGAAATATTGCAGGAGGTCGTCCAAACTTTAGCGTTCCTGAACTTTCTGAAATTGCAGTAAATAATCTTCAGATATTTAAGGATTTACAAACTAAAAGTAATATTGATTTTCATCCGATTAATTATATAACATTTGCTCACGATAACGAAATGTACAAAGCTTTGGAAGCCTCGAAAGCTTGGTCAGATGCTTATATGATTGAACCAAAAGATTTTGCAAAAGAAGTTTCGCCATATTTTAATAAAAATCTTAAAACTTATCAATCGGCTTTAGTTACAAAAAATTGTTGGCAGGCAACTCCTGGAAAAGTTATTGATTTGATTCGTCAGATTGGAATCAGTAAAGGCGGACAAATTCTCGAAGATTGTAAAATAATTGATGTTGAAAAAGAAAACAATAAGTATATAATTTTATTACAAAATCACGATAAAGATTACATCGAATACGAATGTGAACATTTTATAAATGCACTAGGCCCAGAAGGAGAACCTTTTGTTAAGAAACTTGGCTACGAAACAGGCTTATTTTCGGTTAAACATCAGGCATTTATAACTCGTCGTTTGCCAATGATGGGAATAAATGGAAATCCACTTTCGATGATTATCGACAGACGAAAATATAAAGGATTTTCGGCAGTTTACGGACAGCAAATAGCTGAAACTGGACAAATTATAGGTTGTGCCTCTCCACTAATTGAACCAAACGAAACTTCAAAAAACTTGAAAATTAATTCTAAAGAATTTCTTGAAATTGTTTCCGAAATATTTACCGATTGGATTCCCGAACTATCATCTGTTGGATTTCAGGCAGTTTGGGCTGGTTATTATGTCGAACCTCGAATGTATATTGATACAGAAGCAGGTCTGTTTTTAGGATTAAGAGGTCAAGGCTTTATGCTCGGACAGTATTTAGCAAAACTCTATGTTGACAAACTAACCGGAAAGGAATATCCTGAGTATTTTAACAGATTATCATTAAAAGGTGATGGGCTGCTGGAAAAAGCGTTTAAGTAATTGAATTGAAATTCTATTTTTATTTTACACTCTGAAATTACATTTTGAAATGCGTTGTTTAAAACTATTAATAAGTTAACACGTAAAATAGTGATTCTTTTTATAATTTTGCATCTTATTCTTTAAATTTAGAATTTATTAACTGACTAATTAAATGTTTCAAAATGAGTAGTTTAATTAAGCTTAATATAGCAATATTTTTTTTGTTAATGTCATTTAAATCATTTGCTCAATATGATGAAAAAATGATGATTGCTGCTGCAAATGGAGATCCTGCTAAAGTTCAAAGTTATATTAAGAAAGGTGCAAATGTGAATGCACGAAATTCAACACGATGGTCGGCTTTGGCGTATGCTGCAAAATTTAATCACCTTGATGTAGCAAAGGTTTTAATAGAAAATGGAGCAGATATAAATCAAAAAGTTAATACTGGAGCAACAGCTCTACAAATTGCATTGAATACTGATAATTTTGATATTGCTGATTATCTGGTTTCACAAAAAGCTGATGTAAACGTAAAAGACATTTTAGGAATGACTGCTTTAGGATGGGCCTGTAAGGATGGTAATTTAAAAGTAGTAAAGTATTTGGTTGAGAATGGTGCAAATGTAAATTCTCAGAATTTAAATGGTAGAACAATAGTTGATATAACAAATTCAGCAGAGGTTAAGAAATATTTAAAATCTGTAGGAGGCAAAACAGGAGAAGAGTTGTTTAGTGAAAATACTAATTAATTAATGAAAGTTCAAGTTTTCGAAAAAGCGTATTTTAAATCTCCAATTGGATTACTTGAATTAAGAGGTAGCTCAAAAGGTATTTCCAAAATAATATTTCTTAACGAGTCTGATGTTTCTGATGTTGACTTTGATGTTGTCCCAGAATGTTTACAAGATTGTGTTAATCAGTTTAAAGAATTTTTTGCAGGAAAACGCAAAGAATTTAATTTATTACTAGATTATAAAGGTTCAGCCTTTCAGTGTAAAGTTTGGAAAAAAATTTTAGATATTCCTTATGGGAAAGTACTTACATATTCTGAACTCTCCGAAATTGTAAGAAATCTTGATTCAATTAGAGCTGTTGCAAGTGCAAATAGCAAAAATCCAATACCAATTATTATTCCTTGCCATAGAGTTGTAGGTGTTAATCATAAATTAGTTGGATATTTAGGAGGTATTTGGAGAAAAGAATGGTTGTTAAATTTTGAAAGTGGAATTACACAAACAACCCTTTTTTAATCAATTAAAACATCTTTTTTATCTACATTTACAGTCATTTCATCACGTTATCGGATTTTGTCTTTGAATCTTCGTTGCCATTTTTTACATTTGGTAAAATAAACGATTTATTAATCTTAATTTTTTTTTATGAAAAATCTATACCTGATATTTATTTTAATATTTATCAATTGTTTTAATACAAAAAGTCAATCGGTTAGTTTTATTGCAGATGTTGAGCAGGGTTGTGTTCCTTTAGATGTAAATTTTACTAATACAAGTACAATTGACACTAATGGCGTAATTTTTTATTGGTTAGTACAGGATTATTATCAAGAATCATGGCATCCTTTTGATACTGCATATTCTTCAAACTACACTTTTACACATAGCGGTTTTTATATTGTATATCTTGAAGCTTATACTAATTATATGGAGCATCTTGGAGGCTATAATGAAATTATAGAAGTTATTGTAACTGATACTTTTGCAATTTCTACCGGACATAAAGCATGTCCAGGAGAAAAGGTTAATTTTTATCCATTGTCAAATACATACAGTGTAGTTTGGAATTTTGGAGATGGCTCGCCAGAAATTGACCAAGGTTGGGTACAACATATGTTTTATACTCCAGGATTTTATAATGTTTCTTGTATAATGGAAACTGATTGTGGAATTGATACAGCTATTGAAGTAATTGAAATTACTAATACTGCAATACCTAATGTGGATATTAATGTTAATGGTGGAAATTCATTTTGCCTTGGAGATGGTGTAAGGTTTGAAAGTCAATATGATGCAGCAGAATATTTATGGAATTTTGATGATGGATTTACTTCAACTGAGAAAAATCCAATTCATAAATTCATGTCTTATGGAACTAAAAATGTAGTTCTTACAGTAACTAATATTTGTGGGAATTCAAGTACTGCTAGTTCAGTCATTCATATCGAAAATAATGTCCCATCAAATGCTGACTTTTCAATGAACTCAAATACAAATTGCCCCGGAGAACCAGTGAATTATGGAGCATGGAATTCAGGAAATTACTTTTGGGATTTTGGAGACGGAGGATCATCAAGTCTTCGTAATCCAAATTATTTATATAAAGATACAGGAACATATCTTGTTACACTAATTGTAGTTAATGGATGTGGAAATGCTGACACATCAAGCGAAGCAATAACAATTGCTTATGATACTACTACTACACCCGAAGCTTATGTTGTATTTAATAGTAATATTTTTTGGAACGAAGACACAGTTACTATCTGTGTAGGAGAAGAAGTTTCGTTTAAAAATTATACTTGGAGTAATACTGATTTAGATTTTTCATGGGATTTTGGTGATGGAAATACTTCTACCGAAAGAGATGTAAGCCATATTTTTAATACTCAGGGGACATTTGAGGTAATATATACTGCAACAAATAATTGTAATGGTTCAAACTCAGTTTCAAAATGGGTAATTGTTGATTCAAATGCTCTACCTGTTGCAAATTTGGGTTCTCTACCTAATCATATTTGTCCGGGCGAAAAAGTTTACTTTTTTGATAATGACAATAACGTTGAAAATTCTTCGAATTTATATTCAATATGGTTTGGAGATGGAGATTCATTAGTAAATGTCAATAATTATAACGATACTGTAGTTCCAACATTTTCACACACATATCTTAATGCGGGAACATATATTTATACATTTAATGTTAAGAATACATGTGGAAATATTCTTGCAATTTCTGACACAATAACTGTTGATAATAATACATCAATTCCTGCTTTTTATTATGTTTCTAATTCAACTGAAAATGGTGGCGGTGGCGACAATGAAGATAGAAGAGCTTGCCCGAATGATCTTGTTCAGTTTGTAGCAGCAGGAGGCTCTAGCTATTTTTGGGATTTTGGTGATGGTTCTACAACAATTGGTCAGCTTGTATATCATGCTTATAGTGACACTGGTACATATAATGCAATAATGATTGGAACAAATACTTGTGGTAGAATTGATACAATTGAAACTGAAGTAAATATATCAGATACAGTTAAATTAAAATTGTGGTTTGAAACTGATAAAGATTTTACATGTAGTGGTGATACTATTAAATTTAATTATGATAATGAAGATCCACGAGTATTGAATTATTCATTTTTCTGGGATTTTGATGATGGGTCAACTTCTACAGAGCGAAGTCCATCACATGTTTACGCAGAAGGAGGTGAGTATTATGTTAAATTTGTTGTAACTTATGGTTGCGGAACCGATTCAGTATTTAAAGTAATTCATGTTGATAATGCAATTGTAGATTTTAGTGCAGATGATGTTACTGTACCTGAAAATACTTCGGTTCATTTCACAAATTTATCAACGGGTGCAGTCAGCTATTTATGGAATTTTGGAGACAATACAACTAGTGCTATGACAAATCCTAATCATATTTTTACAACCGAAGGAATTTATAATGTATCTCTAACAGCAACAAGCTCTTATGGATGTGTTACAGTCTTAATAAAAGAAGAATATATTTATGTAAATAATCTAATTATTGCCAATACAGTATTAAAAAACCCAACATGCTTTGGAAAATCAAATGGATATATTGATGTAGCAGTAACTGGAGGAACTCCACCATATACTTATCATTGGTCAACAGGTGATTATTCGCAAGATATTAATGGACTTATTGCTGGTCAATATACTGTTACTGTGAGAGATGTTGATAATATATTACTTATAAAGAAATTTACACTAACACAACCTCCAATAATTTCTCTTTTAATTGATAAGTTTGATTTATCATGCTTTAATAGTAACGATGGAAGTATAGGACTTGATGTTACAGGGGGAACACCTCCATATAATTATAACTGGTCAGATGGATTTAATTCTGCTATTAATCAAGATATTGCAGCAGGTTTTTATGAATTTACAATAACTGATGCTAATAATTGTATTAAAATTGATACTTCCACATTATATCAACCTGAACAAATTAATGTTGCCACTTATGGATTTAACCCTTCTTGTGGGAATTTAGATGGTATCGTTATAGCACAAATTGATGGTGCTAATATTGAAGATTCTTTATATACAGTTGAATGGGACGATATTAATATTACAACAAATGATACTTTAGCAAACGTGGAAGCAGGTGTGTATTGGGTAAATGTTACAGATATTAATACTAGTTGTGTTGATTCGGCTTACATATTATTAAATGATTTTGGTTCACCAAATATTTATTATTTAGAAAAACATGATATTAGTTGTTATGGAGAAAGCACTGGCTCTGCAACAGTTTATGTTTCAGGAGTTTCGCCTTTTAGTTATTATTGGGATACTAATCCTCCTCAAACTACTGAAACTGCTGATTCATTATCGGTTGGTGAATATATTGTTGAAATAACTGATAATAATGGTTGTATATCATTTAATCAAGTTAATATTTCACAACCAAATCAATTACAATTGTCTTTTGAAATCCAGAATCCAAAATGTTATGGCAATTACGATGGAAGTGTTAAGGCTTTAGTTGCTGGAGGAGCAAATCCATATAACTATTTATGGTCAAATGGCGAATACAATCAGGAAAATATTAACAGAAATGCTGGAGTTTATACAGTTACAGTTACTGATGTATATAATTGTAAAGTTTCAGAATCTGTTACTTTAACAAATCCTCAACCAATACAAGTTACAGTATTTTCGAGTAATCCTACTTATTATAGTGCTAACGATGGAGTAATTGACTTGTTTGTTCAAAATACTAAACCACCTGTACAATATCATTGGTCAACAAATCAGAATACACAAGACATTGAAAACCTTGTTGATGGAAGTTACTCAGTTACAATTACTGATTCTGATCAATGTGTGGCATATCAGACAATTACTTTAACTCAACCACCAAAATTAAATGTAAATATTATTCAAAGTGGAAGTTCAAATTTCTGTCAGGGAGATAATGTAATACTTGATGCAGGAGCAGGATTTGATAGTTATATATGGTCGTCTGGTGAAACTTCACAATCAATTACAGCAATTGAATCAGGAATATTTTCAGTTACTGTTTCAAATAGTATAAGTGTTGGTTTTGATACTGTTGAAGTAGTTGTTAGTCATCCCTTTGAAGGACAAGATTTGTGTTTAGTTACTGTTGATACAACAAATAATAAAAATTTAATTGTTTGGGAACCAACAGAAGGTGTTGGAATTGTATCTTATAATATTTATAAAGAAACAACTGTATCTGATCAATATGTATTAATTGGAAATGTTTTGGCTGGTGAAATAACAATTTTTACTGACACACTTTCAAATCCTTCTCAACAATCTGACAGGTATAAAATTTCAATAATTGATACTTGTGGAAATGAATCATCATTAAGTAATGCTCATAAAACTATGCACTTAACAGTAAGTTCAGGTATTGGTGTATTTAATTTAATTTGGGAAAATTACGAAGGCTTTTCATTTGGGTCTTATGTTATTTATAAAGGGACTACTCCAAGTAATTTAACACCAATAGGTTATATTCAAAGTAATTTGACTTCTTATAGCGATTTCCAGATTGTTCCAAATCAAGCATATTACTATAATATTTCGGTAATTAAATCTGATACATGCTTTGTTAATACTGGAAGAACACAATCGGGCCCTTATAGTCAGTCGATTTCAAATATTGACGATTATGCTTTTGATAATACAATAATTTGTTCTGCTAATGCTGGTTCTGACAATAGTATTTGTGGAAAAACTTATCCTTTACAGGCTACACATGCAACATCTGGTTCAACTATTTTGTGGACTGCATTAACTGAAGGAACTTTTTCAGATTCATCAAGTACTTCATCCGATGTAACTGTGAACAATTTTGGACAATATAGTTTTGTAATTACCGAAACAACAGCCGATTGCAACGAAAGTGATACTGTGAAAATTTCTTTTTATGATAATCCAACAGATTTGGATTCTATTTCAGGAATAAAGAATGTTACTCAAAATACAATTCAATGTTATAGCGTTACTTATGTTGCAGGTTCATACTATACTTGGACAGTAACTGGCGGTTCAATATTATCGGGGCAGGGTAGCAGTACAATTTGTATTTTATGGACAAATATTGGACAAGGAACAATTAGTGTTTATGAAAAGAGTCAATATAATTGTATTGGAAATAATGTAAACACAAATGTTAGCATTGT
>MEND01000262.1:0-2295 GCA_001768975.1 Bacteroidetes bacterium GWA2_31_9
TGAATAAACCTAAAGATTATATCACAACCGTTGAAGACGCACATGCAAAACATACTGTTTTAGAACTTTTAAAAGGGGCTGGTAAAGAAAGAGTTTATCCTGTTGGTCGTTTAGACAGAATGACTACAGGAGTTTTACTACTTACAAACGATGGCGATTTAACAAAAAAACTTACCCACCCAAAACATAATAAGAAAAAGATTTACCATGCAACTCTTGATAAAAGTCTAACTCAAGCCGATTTAAAAAAATTAGCCGAAGGAGTACAGGTTGAAGAAGGAGTTGTAGGATTTGACGCAATAAGCTACACTTCAAAAGATAATAAAACAGAAATTGGTGTAGAAATTCATTTTGGAATGAACCGAATTGTTCGCCGAATGTTCGAATCGCTTGGTTATTCAGTTAAAAAACTTGATAGAGTTTTCTTTGCCGGATTATCTAAAAAAGGCTTAGAACGAGGACATTGGAGATATTTAACTCCTAAGGAAATTAATATGTTGCTAATGGGGGCATACGAGTAGTCAAACTCCAAGCTCCAAGTCTCAAATTCCAAGTTCCAAAACTCAAGTTCAAAATATAGAAAATGTAGAATGTAAAATATTAAATGTAGAATGTAAAAGTGAAGAGCTGACGCAATAAAGTAGTTAGCAATCGACAGACAACGAACTTTAAACTTCAAACACTTACTCCCCTTCCTTCACTCCCTTTCCTAAGGAAAGGGTTGGGGATAGGTTGGGTCGGGGGTAGGTCAAACCTCAAACCTCAAACCGTCTTATATGTCAATTTACCTAAAAAACGCCAGTTACATTGATTGGCAAACTCTCGAAATTTCAACAAAAAACATTAAAGTTGAAGATGGAATTAATGGGAAAATTTCATTTATAAATGAATTACCGTCTGCTAACAATTCAAAAATAATTGATTGCAGTGGGAAAATCGTGACAAAATCTTTTGCTTGTGGGCATCATCATATATACTCTGCTCTGGCAAGAGGAATGAATGCTCCTAAGAAAAATCCAACAAATTTCTACGAGATTCTTCAATATGTTTGGTGGACTTTGGACAAATGCCTGACAAAAGAAATGATTGAAGCAAGTGCTTTAACAACTGCTATTGCCTGTGCAAAAAACGGAGTTACTTTTGTTATCGATCATCATGCTTCGCCATTTGCAGTTGAGGGTTCATTAGATACAATTGCTAAAGCATTTGATAAAGTTGGAGTTTCGCATTTATTATGTTACGAAATAACTGACCGCGATGGACTTGATATTGCTCAAAAAGGTCTCGACGAAACTGAAAATTACTTAAAACATAATCAAGGACTTGTCGGGCTTCATGCCTCGTTTACAGTTGGAAATGAAACTCTTGCAAAATCTGTAAAGCTTGCTGAAAAAACAAATTCAGGAATTCATGTACACGTTGCAGAAGACTTGTACGACCAAAAACATTGCATGGAAAATTACAATAAAACTGCAATTGAAAGATTCCACGATGCAGGAGCTTTAAATTTTTCAAAATCAATACTTGGTCATTGTCTGCACATTAGCGACAAAGAGCGTAAATTAATTGCCGATTCAAAAGCATGGGTTGTTCAAAATTCGGAAAGTAACTTGAATAACAATGTTGGAATTTTCAATTCAAAAAATCTCGGCGAAAATATAATGCTTGGAACTGACGGAATGCACAGCGACATGCTTCGAAGTGCAAAAGCAGCTTTTTTTGTTGGACAAATGTTCGATACAGTTGATTATCCCGGAATTTATCGTCGTTTTAGAAATGTTCACAAATATATTTCTGAAAATAACTTTAAAGGCGATGGCGAAAATAATCTTGTAGTTTTAGATTACGACTCTCCTACTCTTTTACATAATGGAAATTTCCTCGGACACTTTGTTTTTGGCTTCGATTCACGACATGTAAAACATGTAATTTCAAATGGAAAACTAATAGTCGAAAACAGCGAAATCAAAACTGTTGATGAAAAAGAAATACTTAAAAACTCTACTGAATTAAGTAAGGTTTTATGGAATAAAATGAGTAATTTGTAATTAAAAAAAATTATAGCCCTAACCTTTAGTTCGGGGATTATTTTTTATAAGTATTATCAGGGCTTTAGCCCTTTTCAAAATTGCATTACAAAACAAAGTAACAATTTAGCAATAAATATTAAGTTTAATACAGATATCAGTATATTTGAAAATTAACAAATTTATATTGGCTAATCACATCAAATTAATATTATTCAACCTCTTAATAATTAGCAATCTATTTGCCCAGAAACCCGAACTTACTTTC
>MEND01000262.1:2325-9275 GCA_001768975.1 Bacteroidetes bacterium GWA2_31_9
GGAAAACAATACGTTCCTCCTGCTATTTTCAAATTTCAAAATACTGGCGATGCCGATTTGGTTGTTGTTTTAAGCTACACTCCCGAAGGAATTAATGCTCGTTCACCTAAATATTACATAGCTCCCGGAAAAACCGATTCAATTTTAATTTCATATTCATCAGGCACAATTGGCAGCTTTACCGAAACAGTTCAGGTAAATTCAAATGCAAGCGACAACTCAGTTATACTAACTGTAAAAGGAATTATTACAGAAGTTATAGAATGTCCAAATCCATATAACAGCAAAAAAACAATCGTTAAAAATCAAGAATTTCTTGTTCTAGACAAAGAGACAAATTTTGCAGTAAACAGAGCAGAAATTAGCTTAAAAAGCAGATATAACGAATATCGTTGTAAAACCGGAGCAAATGGAAAAGCTGGCAAAGAAATGAATCCCGGAAATTACAAAATTGATATTACAGCAAATGAATATATTCCACAAAAAGATTACAGATATATTGTAAGTGATGGAAAAACAATTGTTTATTATCTGGAAAAAGTAAAAACAAATGCAGTTGTTGAAAAAGAGGAAGAAAAAGAAAAAACAACTCCATTGCTTGAAACTCCTAAGCATGTAATTACTCATAATCAATCAATTATTACTGATTCTGACGAAATTCTTTCTCGCAATAAATATTCACCAAACAATATCGTTTTTTTGCTTGATGTTTCTGCTTCGATGAAAGGAAAAACAAAAATTGAATACCTTAAATACTCTGTAGGCAAATTAATTGACGCATTGCGTGACATTGATAAAGTTTCGCTAATAACTTATGATAAAGAAGCAAATGTAATTTTCAATGGAATTAATGGAGACAACAAAGATCAATTAAACGAATTTATTGATTCAATTTATGCTGAAGGTGGAACACGAGGAATTACCGGCTTAACAAAGGCTTACGAAATTGCTCTCAGAAATTTTATTCAAAATGGAAATAATCAAGTAATAATTGCAACCGATGGCGAATTTAAAAGTGCTGATTATTCTGAAAAAGAACTTACATTATTAATCAGAGGAAATCTACAAATGGGTATTTCGCTTTCGGTCGTAGGTTTTGGAACTGATTCAGATGCTCGAAAAAGCATGAAAAAAATGGCTCACTTAGGAAATGGAAACTACTTGCACATTGCAAAGGAATCTGATATTGAAAATATTCTAATTGAGGAAATTAAGAAAAAATCGCTAATAGAATAGGAGGATAGAAGATAGAGGTTATAGGGTATATGGGGTATAGGGTATAGGTTAAAGGGTATAGGGTCTAGGGTATAGGGTATAGGTTAAAGGATGCGTAAATCAAATTTTGTAAATTGTAAATCTTAAATTAAAACATTATCCCAACCTTTAGAGCAACATTGTTTAAAACAACTTTGTCCTTTTTTCTTAACTCTTTTAAATCTTTAGGAATAGAAGTTACATCAACAAAGCCATTATGATAATATATTCCTATTAAAAGAGCTGTTGTGCCACTCAACGAATATTCAATTCCAGCTCCAATAAAATAATTCATATTAATAACTGTAACTTCTTTATTTATTTTTTCGTTTTCAATTATTTTTCCTACAGTAGCTTTTGCTCCAATATTTAATTGAGGTGTAATACCAACATTCGCAAAATAGGTTATATATCCTATTTCATTAGTTTTCAATTTTAAACCAATTGGAATTGAGATATACTGCAGTTTATAATCAATAACATAGGTTTTATTAATTGTATCTGTTTTATCTAATGTTTGAAAAGGAATTGTATCATTATAAACTAATTTCCCACCGCAATTATCAATTAAAAGACCTGATGAGAATGCAGCATTATTCCCCATAGGAATATCGAAATTTATGCCATAGTTAATTCCAAATCTAATACCGTCAGATGTAACATCTTTTGTATCAGGTTTCATCCAGTTAATTTCTGGGCTAGCTACTATTCCAAATCTTGCTTTTTGAGAAAAGGAAATCAATGTAAAAAGGACGATTACTGATGTAAATATTAATTTTTTCATAAAATAAATTCTTAATATTGCTAATATTACAAAAATAAGTATTTTTAATGAACAAAAAAGTATTTTTTTAAAAGATAATAAATTTGTGAAAGCAGCAAAACACTTTTTAATTCTAATTTCGTTAGTTTCCTTATTATCATGCAATAATAATAAGCTGAAAATTGATGTAAGTGACATTAATTTGAGCTTGAAAATTCAAAGGTTCGATAGTGTATTATATAATATTAAAACCGATAGTGTAATAAACTATGTGCCTGATTTACAGAAACAATACAATGAGTTTTTTGAAATATTTAATAATAAAATAATTAACATTGGAGAGCCTGATCAACTGGCTTATAGCGGATATTTAACAAAATTCTTAACCGACAATATTATTATTGAAGTTTTGGAAAAAGTAAACAAAGAATTTAGCGATTTTAGTAATTATAGTTCTGAACTTGAACTAGCATTCAAACATTATAAATATTATTATCAAGAAAAACCTATTCCAAATATTTACACCTATGTTTCAGGCTTTAACCAATCCATTGTAACTACCGAAAATATTTTAGGAATTGGTCTTGACAAATATCTTGGAGAAAACAGCGAATACTACAAACAATTGGGTATTCCTGCATATTTGCGTTATAAAATGACAAAATCGAGAATTGTTCCGGATTGCATGACTGCTTGGGCTTTACAAGAGTTTAACTATAACGATTCTACCGATAATTTATTAAACCGAATGATTTATAATGGGAAAATAATGTATTTTTTAGATGCAGTATTACCAAGTTATGAGGATTCGATAAAAATTGGTTATAAAACTTCGCAAATTGCTTGGTGTAAAGCAAATGAAAAAGATATCTGGACATATATTGTTGAAAATAAATTACTTTTTAATAGTGAATTTATAAATATTAAAAAAATGATTGACGACGCTCCAAATACTTCTTTTTTTCCTCAAAATTCTCCTTCTCGAACGGGAGTTTGGATTGGTTGGCAAATTGTAAAGTCTTATATGAAAAATAATCAGGAAGTTACTTTACAGGAATTAATGAAAAGTAGCGATTATCAGAAAATTTTAAATTATTCCAAATATAAACCATAAATGAATATTGAGATTTATGCTAAAAGCAAAAACTATAAATAAGTCAAATTTGATTGCTTTACTTTTATTATGTATATCAGTAAGCTTATATTCATGTAAAAAAGATGATTCATATTTTGAGAATTCTAAAAAATATGGAAATCATCGAGATACAGTTTCTCATGATACAATTCCAATCGTAGAAATTGACACTTTAGCACTAACTCAACTTGAAATTGATACAATATTAAATGGAGATACTAGTCAAATAATGAGAGTATTAAAAGTAACTGACTATAATGATTCATTATTATTAAGACAAGTTTGTAAAGATGTAAGACCAGACACAACCGATACAATTCTATCGCACCTTATTCGACGAATGTATTATACTGTTAAAGACCCTGCTAGTCCTGGAGTTGGAATTTCAGCAATACAGATTGGAATATATCGAAATATAATTTGGGTTCAACGAAAAGATAAACCACTTTCACCTTTTGAAGTATATTTAAATCCTGTAATAAAACTAACATCTTCGGCTGTTGTTGGCAGTATGGAAGGTTGTTTATCAATACCAAACACAACAAAAGTTATTGATAGGTATAGAGCTATTGAAGTCGATTATTATTTGCCAGATGGTTCTTTTCATTCAGAAGTTATTGAAGGTTATACTGCGAAAATTTTCCAGCATGAAATCGACCATTTAAACGGAATATTATTTACTGATCATGTGGACTAAAAAAAGAAAATAAATCACTAGATTTGAAATTGAAAAAAATATACATGAAGCAATTTATTTTCATATTTTTAATAAACCTTTTCCTATGTTTTGAAGGTTATTCACAGCAATATATTTTTTCTAATTACTCTATTAATGAAGGGCTTTCACAAAGTGTTGTAAATTGTGTTTTTCAGGATTCAAAAGGCTATTTGTGGATTGGGACACAAGACGGACTTAATAAGTTTAATGGCGAAACATTTGATATATTTAATTACAACCCACATGATACAAATTCAATTTCAAACAATTGGATTTATTCAATTACAGAAGATCAAAATTCAGACTTATGGATTGGAACAAAAGGCGGTCTAAATAAATATCTTCGAAAAGAAAAAAAATTTAAAAGAATTTCTTACAAGACTGAATATGTGCAAGACATTTCTGAATATAGTTACGATGTAATCTGTCTGAAAAATGGGAATATTGCAATTAATACTCCTCCTGTTATTACTATTATAAACCCTAATACAAGTGAAACAAAAAGTTATAGAAGCAAGCTTGAATTTGATAGCTCTGTAAAAGATGTAAAAATTCCGATAATTGACGATATTGAGGGGAACATCTGGATTGGAGCAACTAATGGACTTGCTTCGTTTTCGTTAAAAACAAAAGAATTTCAATATTATTCATTTACTAATTCAACGGGAGATATTTATGACAATCTGAATATTACAGCTCTTTACAAAGACAAAACTGGCGAAATGTGGGCTGGGACTACAACAGGACTATTCAAATTAAATTCTGGGTTAGGCTTATTTGAAGAGTTTAAATCGGATAAACACGAACTACTTTTATTAGAAAATGCATGTATCCGTTCAATAATTGAAGACAAAAATGGAAACTTGATTCTTGGAACTGAAGGAAAAGGTTTATATATAATAAGCTTATATTCAAGAACACAAAACAACATCCAAAATTTTTCAAGCGAAAACAGCCTTTTAAGCCATAATATAATTCAATCGCTTATGATTGATAATTCAGAAAATTTATGGATAGGAACATTGCAGGGAATTAGTAAAACTGACTTGAAAAAAATAAAATTTCAATTGTACAGAAAATCAAACATGCCAAATTCTCTTGATTTATTAGGCAATGTAATAGCATCTATTTATAAAGATGACGATGGTATTTTATGGGTTGGAAACTGGGGACAAGGCTTAAATAAAATAGACAGAACAAACAATTCAGTTGAGCATTTTTCAACTCAAATGACTAATAAAAATCATATTTCTAACGATTTTGTTCATGTAATTTTTGAGGATTCTCACAAAACTTTGTGGATTGGAACCAGAAATGGAATTACAATTTTTGATAAAACTAATAATACGTTCATTCCATATTACGAATATTTTAAAAATTCAAATCTGCCTACTTTTCAGAACGTAAGAATATATATGATAATTCAGGATAAAGCTGATAATTACTGGATTGGAACTCAAAATGGATTATACAAAATAAATTTAACAAGCTCTACCATAGAAGTCTTCCAAAAAGAATCTGACAATAATCATAAAATTAGTG
Organism: Bacteroidetes bacterium GWA2_31_9; assembly: GCA_001768975.1. Taxonomy (GTDB): domain Bacteria; phylum Bacteroidota; class Bacteroidia; order Bacteroidales; family GWF2-33-38; genus GWA2-31-9. Next base: position 7,738 of record MEND01000262.1, read on the forward strand.
CTAATTTAATTTATTGTCTCCTTGAAGATTCCGAAGGTTTAATCTGGATTGCAACAGTTAATGGTTTAGATGTTTACAATCCTATTTCAAAAAGCCTTAAACATTTTCAAAAAGATGAAAGCGGAAATAGTTTATGCGACAATTTCATAATTTCGTTATGCGAAGATAATAAAGGACAAATATGGATTGGAACAAGTTCATTCGTAAATAAATATGATAAAAAAACTTCATCTTTCACATATTACTCTCAAGAAAATGGATTACCAAACAATCGTATTTTTGAAATTTTAAAAGATAAAAATCAAAGTCTTTGGTTTGCAACTGGCAAAGGCTTATGTAAGTTTGATGAACAAAATAATTTATTTCACACATTCACTCTTGAAGAAGGATTGCAAAGTCTTGAATTTAATTTGCGAGCCGCTTATTCAAGTCATGACGGCGAAGTATTCTTTGGTGGGATGAATGGATTTAATTCATTTTATCCTGATTCATTATACAAAAATCAATTTATTCCCAATATGGTTTTTACATCGTTTTATAAATCAAAAGGAATTCAAAAGGATTTTATTGACATCGAAAATTCAGATGAAGTTGCTTTAAATTATAACGACTATTCTTTTACCATTGAGTTTGCAGCTTTAGAATTTACAAGTCCTAACAAAAACAGATACTCCTATATGATGGAAGGAATATCTGACGAATGGATTGATATTGGAAACCGAAGATTTGTTCCATTTTCTAACCTTCAGCCTGGAGAATATACTTTCAGAGTTAAAGGTTCAAATAATGATGAAATTTGGAATAATAATGCAATAAGTTTAAAAATTATTATTAGTCCTCCTTGGTGGAGAAGCACTTTCTCTTATATCTCATATTTAATAATTCTTATCATTTCGATTATTACAATTGTAAAAGTTCGTGAAAGAAAATTAAAACTTGATAAAAAAAATCTGGAACAAAAAGTAATCGAAAGAACAACTCAAATAAACGAACAAAAAGAATTGATAATTGCTAAAAACCAAGAACTAAACGCTTTAAACAGCACAAAGGATAAGTTTTTCTCAATTATAGGACACGATTTAAGAAATCCTTTTGATATCATTATGGGATTATCCGAAATAATGATTCTTGATTTTAAGAAAATGGATCCTAAAAATATTGATTATTACTTGACAAGTATATTTAATTCATCTAAGCTTGCTCATGAACTTCTCGAAAATCTTTTGGCATGGGCGAGAATGCAAACCGGATCAATAGAATATGTTCCAGAAACTTTCGATGCAAGTATAAAAATTAAGGAATCAGTTGAATTCCTTAATGCATCAGCTTCAAAAAAGAAAATCAAAATTAAAACCTTAGCAAAAGAAGAAACTTTGATTTTTGCTGATATTAATATGTTTACCACAATTATCCGTAACCTTATAGCCAATGCAATTAAATTCACACATCAAAACGGCAATATTTTTATTTACATTAACAAGAAGGATAATTTTCAGGAAATTACAGTAGAAGATACTGGTGTTGGAATTTCAGAAGAA
>MEND01000262.1:9389-10752 GCA_001768975.1 Bacteroidetes bacterium GWA2_31_9
ATAAATTAGTCTGTATTTATAATATTTTCTCATTAAATAACTTTTGCATATTAAACTTAAATATTATACTTTTGGTTATATTCGATTATAATCGTTTACAAACGCTTATTACCGTTTAAAAACGGATAACAATTAATTGAAGTTAAATACATTACAAAGACAGTTGCGATTATACACTAGTTGTGCGTCATACTAGAGAAACCCAAAACATTTAAAAATACATTTGACCAAATATGAGTAAAACAGACAAATATCTATCCTACACGCTAAAACTCATTGAGGACGTTTCTAATGAGCAAAAATTTAAAGTGAGGGTTGGTAAATCAAAAAATCATGCCTTTAACGACAGAGAATTTAATTTTTCTAAAGCAAATGACAGTTATACTTTTAATACCACAACGCTCATAAGAAAAGGCGTTCAAACCGACAAAGAAATTGACGTTAAAAGAGAAACAGAAGTTAAATTAATCAATAGCGAACGACAACTTTTCACAAAAGGTAAATATATAATTCCTTCAAATATTTCATATTCCGGTTTTGAGGATTTCAACAGTCCCCCAGAAAAATATATAGAAGGTAGTATCCATTCTATTTCAACTAAAAACAAAAGCTACTACAAGAAACAAAGATGTTACCGCATAATTCTACCAGTACATCGTGAAATAAGTTTGTGGGGTGACTTTACAGGATGGCATTATACAATTGACGGAAATCGGACATTTGGCACACTAGTTAAATTGACCATTAACAACAAAGTGTTCCATTTTTTCACACATAAAACGAAGGATAATAAACATTTCATTGTAATTGACTCAATAAACAAACAAACTCTTGAGGACTTTCAAAAAACTGCAAATTCTATTCTTCTTGCTTATGCTTTTTTGAAAGGAGAATATCATGGAAAAGAAGCGCATATATTAACATACAGTTCTAATAACTTCAAAACACCTGCAAGTATTTTATCTAATATTTTAGGTGGTGGTATTTATGGTGGTTTTCCTGTTCATTCAACAAAACCTCATAGTTTAGTAAGTATCAAACAAAGGACAAAATATAAAAAAGACAAAAGCGGAAAAATAATAGGGATTGATGATAAAGACTTAAAAAAATATATGGTTGAGTTCCCTCACGAATCATTATCAAAACTTTGTGAGTTAATATGCAACAAAGGGGGTATTTTGAGAGCGGTAATTTTGTTTGTAAACAATCATAAAGCGACACTTGAATTAAAAGTTCCAACACTATTTGTTGCGTTAGAAAATGTAACAAAAGTTTTAATCGGCGGGGATGTTTCTGTTCCCAAATTAATTGAAGACGATAAAATCATTAAAGAAATCAAAGTTGTTGTAAAAACGGCAGTAAA
>MEND01000262.1:10781-12127 GCA_001768975.1 Bacteroidetes bacterium GWA2_31_9
TAGAACCTTTTGCGAACTTTGGTTATACACTTTCAGAGGAAGAAGAGAATTTAATTATAAAACATAGAAACAAATTTTTGCACGGTGACGACTATATGTCATTAGAGGAAGATTATGAATTTGAATTTAAGGAATTGTTTCATATCAGTATGCGACTTCAAAGAATGATAGCTGTGCTTCTTTTGAAAGCTTCCGACTATTCGGGCTATATTCTCAATAACGCAAGAATTTATGACTACATATCCGAGAAAACTATAAAAGAAGATGTATTTATTAAGATTTAAAAAGTACGAACGCACAACACACGGTATAGCCAATAAGGGTTTCGGGGGTATGCGAAGGGTTGTAGCCCGCTTCAACTTTCTTGTATCTTGACAGGTAAGTGCCACGCAGTCGGCTACTATTCTTATACTAACCGTTTGGCTTATGCGAAAAAGAATAATGCAAATTCAAACTAATAAATTATATTTAAAGAAATTATAAATTGTTATGAGTTTTAAAATTTTGACATCTGAATTATTAGTTGATTTTACTCTAAAAGTAAAAGATTCACCTATTGAAAAATTAAATCAAAAAGAAAAACTTGATTTACCTGTAGATTATTTTCAGTTTTATAAATCTGTTTCGTCGGTTTATTCATCAAAGATTGAAGGAGAAGACATTGATTTTGATAGTTATTTTAAACATAAGTTTATGAATGTTGAATTTAAAGCTGATTATACTAAAAAAGCAGATGATTTATACAAAGCTTATGATTTTATTGATACAAATGAATTATCATTAATTAATGTAAAAAAAGCTCATTCAATTCTGAGTAATAATCTTTTACAGAAAAGTCAACAAGGATTAATAAGAAGAAATCCTATGTTTGTAATAAATAGTAATGATCAAATTGAATATGTTGCAACAAGTCCGGATAAAGTAGAAATTGAATTGAAAAAACTTTTTGAGGATATTAAGATTTTAAAAACAAGAGATTTAAATTCATTTGAAATATTTTATTATGCATCATTAATACATTTAGTTTTTGTCAAAATTCATCCTTTTCAAGATGGAAATGGAAGAACAGCAAGACTAATTGAAAAATGGTTTTTATTAGAAAAAATAGGGGAAAAAGCTAATTCAATACAGCTTGAAAAGAATTATTATACAAAGTTGAAAGACTATTATAATAATATAAAAAAACTAGGATTAGAATATGAAGAACTTGATTATAAAAAAAGTTTGGATTTTATTTTGATGACAGTTGAAACATTAAATGAAAAATAGCACTCGCCATAACTCTTGATGGTATTGTGTCGTGCGGGATTACGAAGAGATGTAACGTGTACTAAATTTGGCATATC
>MEND01000262.1:12167-20941 GCA_001768975.1 Bacteroidetes bacterium GWA2_31_9
TGTTTTGTAAAATCTCTCTATCGGTCGCTTCTATAAATTTATTCAAGCGACTTTCCCAATCTTCCATAGTCATTGGTATTTGCCTAATAGCCATATCTTCTGCAATATCTAAATAGGCAGAAACTAATCGTTGAAGCTGTTGCATTTCGTTTTCAGACAAATAGTTTTTAGCCACACTCACATCAAACTTTTGGATTTTTCCATTTGGAGCATCTTTCCAAGTGGTTAAACCCATATTTTCAGTTTGATGGTTAGCTCTATTTACAATTACTTCAGTAGCAGTTTGCCCGTGTATTGCCCAATGCAGTTTGTTCTGTACGGTAGCAAAAAAGCGTTTGGTTGCTTGTGCCGTCACATCATAATCTATGGCTGTACTATAAATATCTGTAATTTTTTGATAAAATTTACGCTCGCTCAAACGGATTTCCCGTATCCGTTGAAGCTGTTCTTCAAAGTATTTTTTGCCCAGAATGGTTCCATCATTTTTAAGACGTTCATCATCCATGGCAAAACCTTTGATGGTAAACTCCTGCACAATTTGAGTTGCCCATTTTCTGAATTGTACGGCTCGCTCAGAATTTACTTTATAACCAACTGCAATAATTGCAGAAAGATTATAATGCTTAGAATTATAATTTTTACCATCTGTGGCAGTTATTCGAAAATTTCGAACAACTGAACTTTCCTCCAATTCACTGTCTGAAAATATCTTTTTAAGATGATAATTCACGGTATGCGTTTCTACATTGTACAGCGTACCCATCATTTTTTGTGATAGCCAAATGTTTTCATCTGCATAAATGGCATCTACACCACCTTCGCCAGTAGCTGCAATAAAGGTTAAGTATTCAGCGGTAGAGGAACGAATTAATGATTTTTCTTCTTTATTTTCCTTCTTACTCATTTTTTCTTCGATTTTTTAACTTTTGCAAAAAGTGTGTCTTTTTGCAACATTTCCTCATACTGTTTAAACAAGTACTCCAAACGCTCGGTGTCGTTTTTAAAAAGTTGCAAACGGTAGCATTGCTTCTTACACTGACGCACAACTTATTACAAACTACTTTCTACTTTTATCTTTCTACTACTCTAAACTTCCAATAGCCTTTTCAACTTCGTTTAGAATTTCGCAAGATTTTACTAAAGCCTTCATTGCATTGTGGTCAGGATAAAGCGGACGATCAATATCAAGATATTCGACATGCTTACGAACTACAGAATGAGCTACTTTTGTACCAGCACCAAATTCATAAGGAGTTTCATATTTCTGACGCAAATCTAAAGCCTGAGCTGCAGCCATAAATTCAATTCCTAAAACGCCATAAGCATTATCAAGAATCTGGAAGTTTTTCAAAGCTGTGTTCATTCCCATTGATACAAAATCTTCTTGATCAGCAGCAGCAGGAATTGATTGAATTGAAGCAGGCATAGAAAGAATTCTTTGTTCAACAATTTGCATATCAGCGGTATATTGACTTAACATTAAACCTGAGAACATTCCTGCTCCTTTAGTCAAGAATGGAGGCAAACCAACACTTAGAGCCGGATTATTCAATCTATTTAATCGCCTTTCAGACAAAACACTAACCATTGTCACAGCTACACCAACCAAATCCATTGGTAAAGCAACTGGCGAACCTTGGAAGTTTGCTCCAGAAAGTTGCATATTTTCATCTGGGAAGAAAATTGGATTATCTCCTACTCCATTCATTTCGATTTCAACTTGAGTACGAGCATATTTAACTGCATCGTGAGCAGCTCCAATAACCTGTGGAGTTGAACGCATTGAATATGCATCCTGAACTTTAACCTTAATTTTATTTTCAATTAAGTCGCCACCTTTTGTAACATTCAAAATTGCCTTTGCAGAACGAATTCCACCAGCAAAACCTCTAACTTCAAGTATTCTTGAATTGTAAGGTTTCAAATTAGCTTTTAATGCTTCAAGCGACATTGCACAAGCTATTTCGGCTTGTTTAAGCCAATTGTTTGTATCGTAAAGCATTAAAGCCGACATTCCTGTTAAAACGTTTGCACCATTAATTGTTGCTAATCCATCACGAGCCTGAAGTCCCGGAACTGGAATTTCTGCTTTTGCCAATGCTTCTTTTCCTGTTAAAAACTCGCCTTTATAATATGCATGACCTTCACCCATCATTAAAAGTGCAATTTGCGACATTGGAGCTAAATCGCCACAAGCACCAACAGAACCTTTTTGGCAAACAAATGGAGTAACGCCCTTGTTAAGCATATCAACCAAAGTCTGAGTTATTTCAGGACGACAACCAGAATTTCCATGTGCATGAACATTAATACGAAGTAACATAGCAGCTCTAACATGGTCAATTGGAGCCGCTTCGCCAATTCCGGCTGCATGATTATAAATCAAATACTTCTGAAAATCTTTAACTTGATCATCGTTTAAAACTATTTCAGAAAACTCACCAATTCCTGTATTAACACCGTACATAATTTCGTGAGCATCAATTTTGCGTTCAACCATAGCACGACATTTTTTAATACGAGCCAATGCATCGGGATGTAATTCAACTTTTTCGTTATTTCTTGCAACTTTTACAAGGTCTTCAATAGTTAAGCCTTGTCCATTAATTATTATAGCCATAAATATTTATAATTTAAGATTTTGTAATTTAGAATTTAATAATTTAAAACATTAATAATCTTTCGATTATCAGTAAAATAGACTTTAAGTGAAAGTCTTAAAAGAAAAGACACAATCCGGTACGATTGATTTTTATAATGAATTTAAGAATCCAAGCTGGCATCTTCAAATTAATTTTGATGTAAAGTTATTAAAAATTGATTTCAATGCAATCTTATTTTTTTATAACATAAACAATATTTTGGATTTCGATTTACGATTTTATTTGCATTCCTTCATTCCTTAATTCTTTAATTCCTTAATTCTTTCATTATTAAGGAACCGAAATCGCAATAATCTTAATTTTTCTTTCCATTGCTGCATTTGGGCTATAAACAGAATTACGTTTATCGCTAAGGTCGTCGCTAACATTTTTTCCAGCAAGCTCCTCGCCTATTGCTTGTAATTCAAATTTTAGGTAATTACCTTTTTCAGCGTTTTGGTCAATATATTTTTGAAATACACCTTCTTTATATTCTGTAAAATAATTTTTTAGACTTGATATTCGTCGTTTTGCAAGTTTATTATTATAATCGGCTGTATTTAACGGACTTGTATATCCCATTAAAGTTATCATAACATTTTCTCCTTCCGATAATAAAACTTCAAGACGTTGTGCAAAAACATCTAACTTATTCATTCCAGTTTCAATATAATTAGAGAAAAATTCATCAATATCAAATTCTGCCGAACTTTTAGCTTCGCCTTTTAAATTGGCTGAATATTCAGTTTTATATTCATTAAGCATTGCAAAGTAATTTTCATACAACAATGAATAATTAAATTGAGTTATAGTATCTTTTGTTCTGGGATTTGGTTCATCGTTATGAAAATAAAGAGTTATTGGGATTAATTCACGAATATCTTTCAAAACAATATCTTTTATCTCAACTTGCTGAATAACAGAATCCTTCTTTACAATAGGCAGATTATATGAATAAATATCGTTGCAACAATGCTCCGACTCACTTTTGCCCTCACTTTTTCGGTTTGATGTAAAATATGCTTTAGATTTTATTGTATTTTGAGTGTAATAAAGTTCATTATTTGTTGTATTTATTGGATAACCAAGATTTTCAGGTTTGTTCCAATAATAAAAATCGCCTTTAACTTTAAATATATCGAACCCTCCTAAATTCTCGAACCATTCTGAGCTGAAATAAAGCATTGAATCTTTAGATGAATAATACGGCGTAATTTCATCACCAGGCGTATTAATCTGTTTTCCAATATTCTGTGGCAAGTCATAAGAACCATCTTCTAAAATTTTAGAGAACCAAATATCATTTTTTCCATATCCACCTTCACGATCTGATAAAAACATTAAATAACTTCCTTCAGCAGATGTAGCAAGAAATGGCTGAGTATTTATATATCCTTGTTTATTTATTTCTGTGGGTAATTCGGTAACATTTGACCACGACTCTCCATCAAATTCAGCTTTATAAATCTTGCACGATTTTGAAACATCATTATTAATTATACATTTCGAGAAATAGACTGATTTTAAATCATTTGAAAACGAAAAATTTGAAATATTTTCTAGCTTTTCATTTATTATTGAATCAATTAAAACTGACGGCGACCATATTGAATCATTCATTTTACTCAAATAAATATCAGACTTAAAATCTTTCATTAATGAGTCATTTTTAGGACGATACGATGAATAATACAAAATAGAATCATTTATTTCAAACGTACTCAACTCACTAAATGAAGAATTTATAACAGTATCAAGTTTTTCAATATTTATTGGTTTAATATCGAACATCATCAGGTTAGCTTTTTCGCATGAATAAATTTCGTGACCCGCTTTAATTGTGTAATAATCAATTTCTTCGGAATGTTTATCAAGATACGATTTGTAAGTATATTGAGCTTTTTGATATTGTCCCTGATTTTTCAATACCTCAGCAAGCCAAAACAACGATAATGGATAAGAAGTTACATTTGACGATGATACTTTTCGATAATATTTTTCTGCTTCCTTATATTCGTTCAACAAACGGCAACTTTCAGCATATTTATATTGAGTTTCGAGTACTTCGTTATTCATCTGAATTGCACGCTTGTACATTTTTTTGGCTTCAATAAAATTTCCTGTTTTAAATGCTTTATTGCCTGTACGCAGATATTGCTTTAGCGACTGGGAATTAGCCAACATTGCAAAAAGCAAACTTATTATTAAAATATAAATTCTCATTTAAAATCAATTTTCTAACTTCAATTCTCTAACATCTAACTTCTTTTGCTAATCTAAAATATTAAAAATATTCTCAGGTTTATCAATAATTAACTTAACAGCAGCATCTTCTAATTTTTTCACATTATGATAACCCCATGAAACTCCTACTGGATACATTCCTGCTGCAATTGCCGTTTTAATATCAATAATTGAATCGCCAACAAATATAATTTCAGACGGAGCAATATCAATTAATTTTGAAATTTCTAAAGCTGATGCCGGATTTGGCTTTCGAGGAAAATCACTTTTTTCGCCCCAAACCTGAGAAAAATTAATCTCACCAAAATAATGATTTACAATACTTACTGTAAATTGATGTGGTTTGTTTGACAAAATATTTAAAATAATATTTCTTCGTTGCAATTCTTTTAAAACATTAATTATGTTATCATAAGGGCGAGTCTTGGCAAGACACAGATTATTGTAAATAGCTTGAAACTGGTTTACTAAATTTTTAATAAACTCCGATTCTCTATTTGACTCTGGCAAAGCTCTGGAAATTAATTCAAAAGCTCCATCGCCAACAAATAATTTATACGCCTCAACATCATGTACTGGAAAAGAATGTTCCTTTAAAACCATATTTACACTATCAGCTAAATCGTCTAATGTATTTAACAAAGTGCCATCTAGGTCGAAAATAATTGCTTTATATCTCATAAAATAGAAAAGATTGAAAAACAAATCCCCCTAGCCCCCTTTGAAAAGGGGAAATAAAGAGCTTGTAAATATATTTTTGATTAAAATTCAATGCCACTAACCCTACTTCGACAAGCTCAGTACATCGCCTTCTCAAAGAGGGAATTAAGCAATTACAACAAGTATTTTTATATAAAGAAATCTGTGAAATTCGTGTCATAATATATTAAAAATAAACAGGACAAATTTTAGAATCCGGAAAACGAATTGGTTTTGGTTTACAGAAGTTATAAATAAGCGAAAGTTCTAATCCACCTCGTCCACCACTTGCTACCTTCAAAGATGATACATTAATATCGTAACTTATTCCAAAACGCAGATTCTGATAATCAAAAGCAAATTTGAAAATACCTGCATCTTTAACTCTGTAAAAACCACCAAAATAAACTGATTTTACATTTATGCTTTTTGTTGTAAATTTTACTAACCCACCAAAATTGTATTCTCTGTATTTTCCTTGTCCCATAATGTATAATCCTGGCAAAATTCCAATTGTTTTATTTAATCCTATTTCGGCAGTTACATAAATCATCATCAAGGCATCAAGTTTTGTCAAATTATCTAAGTAATACGATTGTCGAGGCTTATTCAAATGATAATATGCAAATCCACCCTGAACCATCAAAGAATCATTGAATTTCTTTTTTAAAGTAGCACCAAGACTTATATCACCGTATTGCAGATTATTTTCGGGAAAAGTTTCTCCATTTGGAGAATTTGCATCGTACTGATAACCATTAAACTGACTTCCAAAACGAAGTTTTTCGTAATTTATACTTCGTTGATAAAAACTTCCATTTAATCCTGCTGAAGCTATTAAACTGCTATCATTTGTTAAACTATAATGAAATGCTCCTATAAATCCAATCTGAGTTGTACTGAGTTCTGAATCACCAGCTTTATCATGATTAAAAAGTATTCCTGCTCCAAGGTTTGCTCGTTTAAAATTAAAGTTGTTAATCTTTGTATCAAACGACATTGAAAATGTTCGGTAAGGAACTGTAACAGACTGCCATTGATTACGATTGTTTCCTATTAACCTGAAATCACATTCGGTATTTCCGGCATTTGCAGGATTTAGATTTAGCAAAGCGGCATCGTACTGAGAAAAGTGAATATCCTGAGCTTGGAAACTCAAAGGAAAAAGCCCAAAGCTAAAAGCTAAAATGAGAAAGTTTATAAAAAACCTTAAATCTGACACTGAGCTTGTCGAAGTGTACATTCTATTTAAAACTTTATTTAACAACTTTAATGTCATAATTCACTAATTTTTTGCCACAAAGAAACTAATAATCAAAGCTTCACAAATTTATTGATTAGCGTTTCATTTCCTAAATTAACTTCAATAAAATAAATTCCGCTTTCTAAATCCTTGGTTGAAATTCGTGTTTTTGGAGTTTCGAGTTTTCCTTCTAGGACTTTTTTTCCATCTATACCAAATACCTTATACTTTCTGGTGGCTGAGCTTGTCGAAGTAACATTTTCAAGTTCTATAAAGACTTCATTTGATGCTGGGTTTGGGTATATTTTAAATTCATTATTTATACTAAATGTTGAATTTGAACTTGTTATATTATCAATAAATTTAACTACCCAAAAATCTTCAAGTCCATGATTTCCCGAAACATTAATATCGTTTGATTTTGTCCAACCTGCAACAACAAACTTATTATTAATAACTTCCGAAGTATTAACTGCTTGTTCATCACTACTACCACCTAAAGTTTTTTCCCATTCAACTACTCCATTGCTATCAACTTTAATAATCATATAGTCATACATTGGATTATTTCCAATATATCCTGATATATCTCCATCATTAGAATTAGTATAACCAACAATAACAAATTTATTATCATTTGTTCTTTCTATTTTCATTCCTGCATCATTTTTACTGCCACCAAGTACTTTTTGCCATATTAAATTTCCTGCCAAGTCCATTTTCAACAACCAACAGTCACTGTTTGTACTACTCCCATAATGAAAGGAAATATCACCATCGGTTGACCTTGTTGAACCAACAATCATAAGCTGATCTTGGATAAGTAAAGTGCTATTAATTAAATCATAATCACTACCTCCAAATGATTTTTGCCAAATAATATTTCCAACGGAATCAATATTAATAATCCAAATATCTAATAATCCCTTGTTTTCAGTAACATCGAAATCATTTGATGCAGAATACCCAGAAATTATATAACTATTATCATTAATTTTTGAAATTGCTGTAGCTCTATCTTGATTAGAACCACCATAACATCTTTGCCAAATAATATTTCCATCATCATTAATCTTAACTACATGAAAATCTGAATCTCCATGATTACCAAATACTGAATCATTAGAATTTGTAAATCCTAAAAAAATAAACTCATTATTGCTTACTTTTATAATTGCATTTGGAATATCATCTTTATTACCGCCAAAAACTTTCTGCCATGCAATATTTCCATATTTATTTAATTTAACTAAACAATAATCATGACAATCAAATATCATAATATCAGTTGGCCCAACATATTTATTTCCTAAAACAATATAACCACTATCTGACGTTTGAATTATATCATTTAAAATATCATCAGTATATCCACCAATAGATGTTGCCCATTCTTTATTTCCTAAACTATCAATTTTTAATACAAACATATCAAAATAACCATAATTAACAGATACATCTCCATTATTAGAGTATGAATATCCGCCAATTACATAACCAGAATCATTTGTTAAATGAATAGTGTATAATTTATCAATATTACTTCCTCCATAACACTTTGACCATTCAATACTTTGCCCCCAGGAAAATCCCAAAGCCAAAATGCTAAAAACCAAAGTTAAAATATGCGTTTTCATTTTTTGTTTCATTAATTTCTTATTAACTAAATCTCTATTTTCTATCTTCTAAATTCTATAATCCAATCTCACCCCTCTAACTCACCAAAGGGGAGAACCGCCTGCACACCGCAACAACAAACAACAAACAACAAACCTCGAACTTCAAACCTCGAACTTCAAACCTCTTATCTTATCAACGTTACATTCCCCTTCTTAGTAATCATCTGTCCATCAATGCAAGTAACTTCCAAATAATAAACATACACTGCCGGGTCGGAAGGTTTGCCACGAAAAACTCCGTCCCAGCCTCTGTCTATTTGCTCAGTT
>MEND01000262.1:20993-27200 GCA_001768975.1 Bacteroidetes bacterium GWA2_31_9
CAATATTGCTATAAACATATAATATATCGTTGTTGCCGTCGGCATTTGGTGAAAAAGCATTCGGAACATATACAAAAGGCTCATCACAAACAAAATCCCTTACAATAACTAAAACCGAGTCGGTATTAACACAGCCATTTTTATCGGTTACTGTAATCACATACAAAGTTGTAGCTAAAGGACTTGCTACAGGATTTGAAATAAACGAATTTGAAAGATGCTCTGAATTATCCCAAGCATATATATAATCCTGATTTATTGTTGAATGTAAGTTTGTTGATTGACCAATAAATATAATTGAATCGTCACTATTTGCATTTAATGGAGGAACATAATCTCCATAAAAAATATCAAAACTTTCATTCATTGAACAGCCAAGCTTATCAGATACTGAAACTGTATAATTTCCACTACATAAGTCGATTATTGAATCAGTATTTGACAAATTATTCCACAAATATGAATAAGGTGGAACTCCTCCCGACAACTCCAAATTTATAAAACCATCGCAGGCATTTTTACAAATTACATCCTCTTTAACAGATGATAAAACAAGTTTATCTGGTTCGGTTAATGTACTATTTACAGTTTTTGAGCAGCCTTTACCATCGGTAATCGTTACAGTATAAACTCCTGCATGTAAGTCATATGCAATTTGTGTTTGCTGATTTTGAGCATCACTCCATAAATATGAATAAGGCTGACTTCCTCCTGCAACACTTACGCTCATAATTGTTGATTGTCCATTACAAATAATTGTTCCATTGCTAATTACAGAATTCATTTCAGCAGGTTGCATTAAGTTTGCAAACCTTATTCGAATACAATTCAGTGCATCTTTAACTGTAACATAATAAACACCAACACATAAATTACTGATACTTTCGGTTGTTTGACCATTGCTCCATGTGTATTGATACGAAGGTTGTCCATTTATTCCTTGTGCCAAAAGCGAACCACTACATTCTCCATAACAATCAATTGTTCCCGTTTTTACTAAGGTTGATGCTAAATCAGACAAATCTTTAAGCAAAATACTATCCTTAACTATACAATTATTATTGTCGTAAATAGTTACATAATATTTTCCAACACATAAATTTGAAATTGTTTGGCTATTCTGATTATTGTTCCATAAATAATAATATGGAAGAGTTCCACCAATCACTGTTGCAGAAATTGTTCCATTACATGTTCCATCACAAACTGTAACTATTGTATCATTTATTAATGTCAGTAATTGTTGTGGTTGAGTTATAGTTTTATTCAAAGTTTTAGTACATGAATTAGCATCTTTTACTGTAATAGTATAGCTTTCGGCTGGAAGATTTGCAAAAACATTTGAAACCTGAAAGTTAACTCCATCAATACTATACAAATGACTTCCTGTGCCCCCGGATGAATTAATTGTTATACTTCCATTTCCTCCATAACAAGGTACATTGTTAACATTTGCTATTGCATTTACAACATTTGGTTGAATTACATTAGCATTTGTTGTAGAAATACAATTGTGAGAATCTTTAATCGTAATTATGTAATTATTAGCTGTTAATCCCGAAAAAACATTTGAAGACTGAAAGTTTATTCCATCAATACTGTATTGTAAAGCTCCTGTTCCTCCTGTTGATGACAAAGATATACTTCCTGTTTCGCCATAACACATTGGATTTGTAACAGATACAATTGATGCAATATTGTTAGGAGAAGAAACATGAGCTGCAGATGTTGTTATACAACCATTTGCATCTTTAATTGTAATTGTATAATTTCCGGCAGTTAATCCATTAAACTGACTTGTTGTATTAAAATTAGTTCCATCAATACTAAATTGTAAAGTTCCTGTTCCTCCTGTTGCATTAACAATTATACTTCCATCATTTCCTGCGTAACAAGTTGTACTATCGGCAGTATTTGAAACAACTATTGCATCGGGTTGAGTAACCGTTTCTGTTAACATTATTATGCAATTATTTTCGTCTCTTATTGAAACCACATAACTACCTGCAAATAAAGAATTAAAAACATTCGATGATTGAAAATTAACATTATCAATACTATATTCAAGAACTCCTGTGCCTCCTGATGCATTTATCGTAATGCTTCCGGTTCCTGCATTACATGTAGTTCCTGTAGAAGCTGTAGTAGCAATAATTGGTGCAGGTTGAGTAATTGTAACTGAAGTAGAATTGATACAACCAAGAGCATCGGTAACAGTAACAATATAAACACCTTCGCAAACATTACTTAGTGTTGAGCTATTTCCTGATATATTCCATTGATAATTATAAGGTGATACTCCATTTGGAGTAATCATAATTGAACCATCGCAAATTCCATTACACAAAGCATTTGAGCTATAAGCAGATAATGGTAATGAATCAATTTCAACTTTAACTGTATCAAAATCTTTACAGCCTAACTGATTTGTAGCTTCAACAATAAAGTTTGTAGTTGATCCAGGTAATACAGTTGGACTACTTGTGTTTATTCCATTTGTTATTGAATTTGAAGGACTCCACAAAAAAGAAACATTATCAGTTGAAATTAAATTTGAAGCATTTAAAATTGCCGAATTTCCTTGACAAATTATTGTATCATTCGATGCTAAAACATCTGCAACTATTACATTAACAAGCACACTATCAATTGAGTTAAAATTGCAATTTTGCGACTGAGCATTAACATAATACATCTGTGAAATATTTGGATTAACTGTTATTGTGCTATCATTAATAGAAGAGCTTATTGTATTATTAAAACCTAAATCTGTAGCCCAAACAAAACTTGAAGAACTAGAATTCGAATTGGCGGATAAATTAATATTCTGTCCTTTACAAATTGTATCAGTATTTGGAGCATTTGCTACAAAATTATTTTGCTTTACTTCAACAAGCTGGAAAAGAGTATTTGTACAACTATCATTTGAAATTAGCAATTGATATAAAGTTGTCTGTGTTGGATTAGCAATTGGATTAGAAATATTAGGATTAGACAATGATGTTGTTGGAATCCAAGTATATGTTATTGAGGGATTTGAAAGAGGTGAAATACCTATTTGTTGTGTTTCTCCCGGGCATACAATAGCATTTGCAAGTGTATCAACTGAGTTTGAAATGACTGTAATTTGTTTTGTAATTGTATCTGCAATATTACAAGTAGAAGTATCACTCGCAATAAGCGTAACGTCATATGTTCCTGAATTTAGATATGAATGTGTTGGATCTTGAATAGTTGAAGTTGAACCATCTCCAAAATTCCAAAAATAATTAACACCAAAGCTTTGATTAACAAAAGTATAATTCGAATTTTCACAAATTACAGGAGGTGCAATAAAGTCAGCTACAGAAAAATCGTCCATAAAGCTAAATCTGAAAACTGCATTATTACAATTATTATTATATGGAGCAGCTCCATTATTAGGACTCCAAACCCCTGGATTTGGAAAAGTTGGAAATGCATTACAACTGCCACAACTTGCACAAACTGACTGATAAATATTTCCTTTTTTATCAAAACGGCTAGTTCCTCCATCAACATGATCTCTTCCACAATTTAAATTAGAATCATGATTTTCTCCAAAAAAAGTTGCATAATCTAATGAAGATGCATCATCTGACATTACCATTATATAAAAATCTTTACCATCTGTAGTATTTTGAAAAGCATCATTTGTAACTTGCATATTTTTAGTTCCAGATATTGAAGCCCATCCTCCAGAATAAGGCGGAACATAAGCCCATTCCCTTCCCCAACCAGATACATAAACCCGACTACAAACATCTACTGTAAATGCAGTAAGTGAAATATTTGGTCTTCCATTCCCAGATCCAAAAACTGTTGACCAAATTAAATTATTAAGATTATTATTAAATTTTGCAATAAATTGTCCACTATTGGAGATAGAATAATTTGCATTATAAATTAATGTTGAGCCACTTGCCTTAGTCTGTCCTGTAATAAAAATATTATTATTCTTGTCAGATCTTACAAAAAATGCTTGATCGTAAGTATTTGAGCCGAAAAAAGTTGAAGAAACTATTGAATTTCCATTTGATGAGATATTTGCGATAAATCCATCTGCTGTTCCGCCATTATAATTTGGAGAATATGAATTTGCTGTTGTAGGAAAATCAGAAGAATTTGTTCCTCCTGCTACAAAGACATTATAATTATTATCTGTTTCAATAGAATATATTGCATCATCAGAACTGCCTCCGATATATGAACTCCATACAAGATTGGATAAATCATAATTAAGTTTAAATACTACACCTTCTTGTAGTCCAGAATTATTTTGCTGAAAAGCTCCTGATGTTATTGGAAAATCATTTGAAAAAGAACAGCTTCCAACATAAATATTATTTTTTCCATCAATTATTATTTCACCTCTTGCTCCATCAGCATAATTATAATACAGAGAATCATTTCCATGCATTAATACTGTACTATTCCAATTCATATATGGTTTATAATTTAATCCATCATTATCAGAACCACCAATAAAAGTAGATGCAAGTAGAGAAGAACCATCTTCACTTAATTTTGAAACATAAATATCACTCCCACCTGTAAAATAAATAGTATTGTCGTATATTGTATTTGGACCTCCATTGAAAGTTTTATCAAATGCAGAACTAGTAACTGGAAAATCAGATGAACCTGTAGTTCCAAAAATATGTAATTCATTATATTCATTAACAACTAAACTATGAGGCATTTCACAACCTGAGCCTCCTAAGTAAGTTGCATAAAGTCTACTAGTTCCACTTGGATTGTATTTAATAATACCGACATCCCATAAACCAGCATTAGATGTTTGATAAGCACCCAAACTAAAAGGATAACCAGTTTCTTCAACAATACCTCCTGAATATACATTTCCATAAGCATCATAAGTAGCAGTAAATCCCCAATTATCTGTTGTTGAACCACTATAAGTTGAAAAAATTAATTCTGGGTCAATAATTAATATTTCATTTTTATCATATCCATTTGGAAAATCAAACGATAATTTGTTATCTCTTAATTTAAAATTACACTTAACTTCTTGTTTTTCTCCACTTATTAATTGCCATGCAACTGGTTTCATTTCAATAATTTGCTTAACAGAAGTTTTAATTATTAAATCTCCATTTTTTAATTTCAAATCATCAACTCCATTATACTGAAGAATTATTTCAGTTATATCTGCTCCTGCTTTTACAATAAAATCGTATTTCAAATTACTTTCATTACTATAAAGCTTCAAATCAATACCTTGATAAACATTATTATATAAAACGTCTTTATAACGCTTTACTTTGGATGCCCATTTTGAAGGCTCATTTCCAATAAAATAATTAATATAATCTGAGTAAGGATTTAAAGCTTCAATTACACAATTTGATTGTGCATTCATTAGCTTTACATTAAACGCATGCCAATGAATAACTTCGCTGTGGTCTTTTTCGCTTTTATCAAGAATATTCTCATCAGCGTGTGAATGTTTTAAATCTTCTTCCTTAAAAAAATTATAAGTAAAGCCATCTTTTTCAAGAAACATTGATCCATTATTCAGCTCAACTTTATACAATACATTTTTATTCCATTGATTTTTATTTTCAATAAATGCAGGTGCATTTTGAGAAAAGCTGCAAAACCCTGAAATTAAAAATGTTAATAATAGTATTAATTTAGATAATTCCATGACAATAAGTTTACTAACAAAGTTAATAAATTGATATTAAAAAAATAGTAAATCAAGAATTTATTTTTAAAACAGCTAAAGTGGTTATTCGACAAAATTCGTGGAATGTAAAAAAGAACCTTATTTTTCTTTTAACCTTAGTAGTTGAAAATAATATGTGTATTTAACATTATTAGCTTATTAATTGATAATTAGGTTTCAAATAATGGAATAAGGTTAGCGGTTTTGTTTATATTTACTACTAAGTCATCGGAAATTGTAAAATTCCAACCTCAAAGCAGATAACTCAAAGAAATGCCACATATTCACAGTTTTAAAAAAAATGCCACTAATTACACAAATTAAAACTACCTACGATAGTTTAAAATTCGTACTTATTTGTGTAATTCGTAGCAATAATACAGTGTTAATATTCAACAAATTACAATTAGTTATGGCTATGGTTTAGAACATCTGTGTTTTTGTAATGATTTGACAATTACCAATTTTGAAATTAATCATACATGAAACATTCATGA
>MEND01000263.1 GCA_001768975.1 Bacteroidetes bacterium GWA2_31_9
TTTTTAAGATTTTTAGATAAATATTTTTTGTTGCTTTTTTCGCCAATTTGGTCTTTAAAACCATCGCTCATTAAGTATAATAAATCACCGGATTCGCATTTAATAATTTGTTTTGAAAAGTTTTGAGTTTTGTAGCCAATTCCTATGGGCATTTTATCGGGCTTATGCTCAAAGAGTTTGAGGTTTAACTTCGTTGAGCTCGCAAGCTCGGTTGAAGTTTGAGGTTTGTCGTTGGCTGACGCATTCTCTCCTGTAACATGGACTTCTGTTTCGTAGTTTAACAATCCAGAGGATTGTGTTACCATGTAAAGTGGATTATTTGCTCCGGCATATTCAATTATGTTATTCTCTTTATCAATAACTACAATACAAATATCCATTCCATCATTGCTTTGCTCTGACTGACCTTGTTTATTTAAAGATTTTATAACATTATCACGAAGTTTATTTAAAATTTCGTCAGGCGAAGTAATAAGCTCTTTATTAATTATTTCGTTTAAAAATGCAATTCCAAGCATACTCATAAATGCTCCAGGAACGCCATGCCCTGTGCAGTCGGCAACTGCATAAATTAATTGTTCGTTTACTTTTGAAAACCAGTAAAAATCGCCACTGACTATATCTTTTGGGAGGTAAAGAACAAAGGTCTCTAGTTCTAAATTCCAAACTCCAAATTCATATACTTGTGAATTGAGGTTTGAGTTATGAGGCTTGGGGCTTAAAACAGGGAGCATTGCTTCTTGAATTGTTTTAGCATATCTTATACTTGATTGCAGTTCGGTATGAATATTTTCTATATGCTCTTTTTGCTTAATAACCAAGTTACTTTGTGCTTCAATTTCGTCGCGTTGAGCTGTAATTTCTTCGTTTTTCTGCTTAATTTCTTCATTTTGAATAGTTAAAAGTATGTTTGCTTTTTTCTTATCTTTCAATAACTTTAAAACAATAAAAAGAAAAATAGAAACTAGAATTATGATTCCAATAAAAATGAAAATCATATTATTTTGATAATTAAGCTTTTCGTTTTTTAGTATTAATTCATTTTCTTTAAGTAAGTTTTCTTTGTTTAAGTTTTCGATTTCAAGCCTTTTTTGTTTATTCTGGTATTGTGATTCTAGTTTAGAAAAATTTTTTTCTTTTTCAATATTGTAAATACTATCATTTAAGTTCATAAATATAACATGATATTTTAAAGCATTTTTATAGTCTTTTAATGTGTCATAAGATTCATAAATTTTTTTTGCACCTATATTGCTTTCATACAAATAATTACTTTTATATGACTTTTCATAACCTTCCAAAGCGTATTTGAGCGACTCATAAAAATTATTTAAATTAAAATTACATGCAGAAATATTATATAATGCAATAATTTCTCCTTTTTTGTCGCAAATTTCTCTTTTTATTAATATATTCTTTTTGTATGCGTCTAATGCTAATTTATAATCTTCAATTTTATAAAAAACTCCTGCAATATTATTGTTACAGGCTGAAATTCCTTTTAAGTTTTTTTGTTCAGTATGAATATCTAAAGCTTTTTTATAATACTCTAATGCTTTTTTATAATCACTATACTTCTCCTTGTATATTATACCTATGTTCAAAAGACAATTTGCAATATTGTTTTTACTTCCTAATTCAGTATAAGCCTTTAATGATTTTTTGTAATATTCAAGTGCAAACTCAGAATTGTTTTGAGCTGCATTAGTCATTCCAATATTGAGATATAATGCAGCAATTAATGGTTTATCAGTATTGATACTATCTATTTTTTGAAGAGCTTCTTGGTAATATTTTAGGGCATTTATATAATCTCCTTTTTCATAATATAATCTACCATATTCTTGATATACTGTTGCAATTTTATTATTTAATTTTAGAACAATAAATTTTTCTTTTGCTAAATCTAAATATTCAAATGCTTTATCAACATCTCCTAAAGTACGAAAGATTGATGCCATATTTGTTAGTGTATTAGCAATTCTATGATTATCAGCTGTTACACTATCTAACTTTAGTGAAGTTCGATAATTTTCTAATGCAAGCGTTGTGTTTCCTCTTAATAAATTATATGAAGCTAGATAATTATAAGACTCTGCTTGGGCAGACAAAAATGCAATATACTTAGTTTGTTCATAGTTACGTTTTGATAATTCAATAGCCTGAATATAAAAAGAATAGCTTGAGTCAACATTAATATTTTCAAATTTTTCGCCTTTATTTAGTAATGAATAAATTAGTGTTGTATCTGAAAGATTAATTTTTGACTTTTTTTGTTGAGAATATACATTGTCCACTATTGGAAATATTAATAAAAAACAAAAGATATTTAGTATATATGTCATTATAAATTAATTAAATTTTTATTCCAATTACACAAACATCGTCTATCTGATAATTTTTGCCTTTCCAATCAGTAAACTCTTTTTCAAGAATTACAGCTTGAGCATTAAATTCTTCATTTGATACAGTCTTTATTAACTCATGGAAACGAACCGAACCATATTTTTTATTTTTTTCGCCACCAAATTGATCATGAAATCCATCAGTAAACATATAAATTATAGAATCATTCTCCACAATAAATTCAAAATTATTGAAAATTTTATTTTTCAAATATATTCCACCTATAGAATACGAACTACCTTCAATTTCATGAATATTTCCATTACTGCAAATTATAGCATTTTGGTTAGAACAAGACATAACAACCTGTTTATTGTTAATATCAATTCGGCATAGCGAAATTTCCATTCCATCGTCCTGCAAACGATCTTCAGATAAGTTATTCATTAACATACTTCTAACTCCAATGTCAAGATTTGTTAGAATTTCTGTCGGATTAATAATTTGCTTTTGATTAATAATTTCATTTAACAGGTTATTTCCTATTATACTCATAAATGCTCCCGGCACACCATGTCCAGTACAATCAACAACTGCTATAAATACATAATTATTTAATCTAGAAAACCAGTAAAAATCGCCACTTACAATATCCTTAGGTTTAAATATTACAAATGTTTCTAATGAATTAGCATTAATTTTTTCAATCTCAGGAATAATTGCAAACTGAATTTTTTTTGCATAATTAATACTATCAGTAATCTGAATATTCTTGCGTTCAAGTGCTTTATTTGTCGATGTAAGCAATTCGCTTTGAGCCTGTAACTCTTCTTTTTGTTGACTTATTTCTTCTTTTTGAAAAGCAAGTATCTTATTTGCATTTCGTTTTCCAAAATATAGCCTGATTATAACAATCATAAAAATTATAAAAATTCCAAATCCTATTGATAATAATAAGGTAATTGTTTTTTGCTTATTTACCTCAATATCTTTCTGTTTGATTTCTAAATCCTTTAATTTTCTATTAGCTTTTAGTATTTCAATTTCTCTTTCTTTAGCTTTTGTTTCATAACGCGATTGAATATCATTTAACTTATCCAAACGCTCTGAATCAAAAATTTCTCTTTGGAGTCGAGTAATTAACTTATAGTAATTTGCAGCAAGCTGATATTCTTTTTGTTCAATATAAATATCTTTTAGATTTACATAAGCTGTAAGTAATTCTTTTTTTGCATTTATTTCTTGTCCAACTACAATTGCACGTTTTAAAAATGTAATAGCTTCTGTATATTTATTTTTATGATAATACAATGAGCCTAAGCTTGTAAGTGAGTATGTTTTGCCTCGCTTATCGTTAATTTCTTCCTGAATTTTTAAAGCATCGTTAAGTAATAGTTCAGCCTTATCATAGTTTTTATTTTTTTGTTCTAACTCTCCCAAGTTTGCATAAGTAGAAGCTAAGCCCTGCATGTTTCCAAGCTCTTTTAACAAAACAATTGCTTTATTATAAAACTTATAAGCATTTTCCGATTTGTTTAAGTCGTCGTAAATAATAGCAATATTGTTATAACAATCGCTCATTCCTTTTTTATCGCCTATTGACTCTTTAATTTCAAGCGATTTTTGATATAATGTTAGAGCTTTTTCATATTGTTCCTGATAATAATATATAATACCCATGTTATTGTAAGATAATGCTAAATCTTTGCTCGAAGGGTATTTTTCATAAATATTTGCAGCACTAGAATAGTGTTCTAGTGCTTTAACATAGTCGCTTTGATATAAATATATATTTCCAAATGCGTTATAAGTTTGAGCCATTCTTATGCTATCCTTGCTTCCGATATAATTTAAAACTTTATTAAAATTTGCAAGAGCAGCTTCATAATTTCCTTGTGTAACATTGATATTTCCAAGATTATATCGTGCAGAAATCAGAACAAGTGTGTCGTTAAATTTAACTCCTGCATTAAAGGCTTCGGTAAGTAGGTTCTGAGCATTTTTATAATCGCCTTTATACCAATAAATTATCCCAAGCTCATTGTTGGCTTTCATTATAAACTTGTCGTCTTTAATTTTGTTAGCAATTGATAAAGCCTTTTTAACATAAAACAACGCAGAATCAGTATCTTCAAATTTTAACAAGCTTGCATAATTGAAATAGGCAGACATTATAGCAGTGTCAGATTTCGCTATTTGAATGCACTTAAACAAGCTGTCTCTTTTTTCAACTTGATTTGAATACGAATGGTTTTTAAAACAACAAATAAATGCTAAAACCAGCATTATATTTAAGAAACATGCAAATAATGATTTCATAATTAACCTAATTATCAGATTAATAAAGTAACAAAGATTTTTTAAAATAGGCTAATTTTCTGAGAATATTTATCAGAAAATTTATTTAAAATAATTTATTCTGATTTTGTTGTTTTAGTCCAAAGCGTAGTACGCCCCAATAATGAAAAACCGATATAACCTCGAATATTTAAAACATTTTCATTATTACCTTCAAACCACATATAACAACTATAAGTAGAACCATTCTTGGGGTCGTAAACTGTTCCATCAGTCCACTCCTTATCGTCTGAATCGTAAATAAAATCCTTGAGAATTTCTAAACCAAGATTAGAACGTTTTCTTAGAGCTGGGTCAGGATTGTTTAAATCTTTTTTAGGTTCACCATTAATATAGTTTTTTTGAGCAATCCATATTATTTTTCCATAATATTTATTATTCCGCTTTGTAATTTCAACTTTTCCGTCCTTTTCTTCTGACATCCAAACTCCAATTACCTTATCCGACTGAGCATAACTAAGTTTAAAGCAACAGCTTAAAAGAATAATAAATATCAATATTCTCATTCTGTTTTAAAAAATTATAATTGTTAACCCAAAAGTAAGTGGAACAACTTCGGGGCCTTTATTGGCTTCAAATAAAGTTGATAATGCATAAAATCCAGATAATGCAAATTTTCCATAACCTAAACGTCCGTAAACTCCATATCTGAAAGGCATGAGATTTTTAACACTGAAGAATTTAATTTTAACTTTTACTTCTGTAGAACTTAAAAAATCGTAACCACTATATTTATAATGCTTCCCAACGAGGTATCCAAATTTTCCGCCTAAGGTTAATTTATAACTCCTATTTTTATGATCGGGATTGGTCATAAATCTAATTTCTAAAGGGACTTCTAAATAAGTAGTTACAAATTTATTATGACTATATTTTATAGAATCAGAGATTACATAAAAATTTGTAATTCCAGCACTATCTATGGGCAAAGAATTACTACGTACACTTCCAGAACCAACACCTAAGCCCATAGCCAAACTTACATTTGAATATTTTCCAATCAAAGGAAACATTAAATATATATTTGAGCTAAGCGAAATATTATTAATTTTCACATTAGCAGGTAGATTTAGCCAATAATTATTATTAAGTTCATAAACTATCTGATCAGATGAAAAATAACGAGTAGGTTTAATCGAATCAACAGTTTGCGAAAAAACAGGATAAGTAATTATTAGAAGTAATATTATTAATATTTTATTCATTTTTATATTTTATTTTTAGTTATTGCCACTAAGGCACTAAGACACAAAGCTATTTGCTATTACTTTTGTCATCCAACTTCTATCTTCTAACTTCTTTCTTCTACAGGAGTTTGAGGTTGCCGATGCAGTCTCACTTTCTCCTTGTCTCACTTTCTCTTTTCTATCTTCTAACATCCATCTTCTTTTTAACCTTTGAACTTGGATTTTTGAACTTTAAACCTAAGCTACTCTACAAGTATTTCATCAAGTTGTAAATCTTCTTCACCTTGTGCTTTGCTATACCTTGCACAATCTGTTTCAATTTCAATCCTTTCAGGTTTTTCAAACTTTTCTTCATCGGAATAACCAAGTGATTTATCCTCATATACTTTTTTCATATATAAAGCCCAAATTGGAAGAGCCATATTCGCTCCTTGTCCATATTCTATACTACGAAAGTGGATACTTCTTTCCTCGCCTCCAACCCAACATCCTGAAACTAAGCTCGGAACAAAGCCCATAAACCAACCATCTGAATGATTATCAGTTGTTCCTGTTTTTGCTGCAATTTCATTTTTAAAACCATATCTATATCTAAGCCTTACACTTGTTCCGTTATTTACAACTCCCTCAAGTAATGTAGTCATTAAATAAGCTGTTTGCTCACTCATAGCCTCTTTTTTCTTAGGAATAAAACTTGCTAAAATATTTCCGTTTTTATCAGCAATTCTTGTTACAAATATTGGCTCAATGTAAACACCTTTATTTGCAAAAGTGCTATATGCTCCAACCATCTCATAAACAGTCAAATCTGAACTTCCTAAACATAATGATGGAACAGGGTCAAGTCTGCTTTTTACGCCCATTTGCTGAGCAATCTTAACCACAGCTTGTGGCTTAAATTGTTTCATTAACCAAGCTGAAATAAAATTCACAGAATTTGCCAATCCCCACTTCAAGGTAACCATTCTACCATCGTATTTTGTTTTACCTGAATTTTTAGGTGTCCAAGCTGGTTGACCTGCAGGCATTTCAAAACTTGTAGGCACATTCGGAACCTTATAACATGGCGAATAACCTTCCTGCATAGCTAATGTATATAAAAATGGTTTGAAAGTAGAACCAACCTGCCGTTTTCCAATTTTTACCTGATCAAACTGGAAATATTTATAATTAGGACCTCCAACATAAGCTTTAACATAACCTGTTCCTGGCTCAACAGACATAAAAGACGCTCTTAAGTAACCTTTATAATATCTTAAAGAATCTAAAGGTGTCATTATTGTATCTTTCTCTCCCTTCCAAGAGAATACCTTCATTTTTACTTTTGTATTAAAAATTTTAACAATAGAATCATTTTCAAGCCCCGCCTTTTTATGATTTCGATATCTATCACATCGCTTCATAGCAGATTCCATCATTTGTGTAATTTGAGTTTCTGAAACATTCCAAGCAAAAGGGGCTTTAGAACGTCCTTTTTGTTCGCTATCAAATACCTTTTGTAAACTTTTTCCCAAATGATCATAAACAGCATCTTCAGCATATTTTTGCATCTTAGAGTTTACAGTAGTATATATTTTTAATCCATCTTTATAAATATTATAAGGAGAACCATCTGGCTTAACATTTTTATTACACCAACCATAAAGAGGATTTTCTGTCCACTCTAAAGAATCTTCAATAAACTTATCTATTGAAGAATACTTGCTATATTCAGGCTTATTTGCTGTTAAAATCATTCTTAAGTATTCTCTGAAATAAGTTGCTAATCCTTGCTTATGATCCTGAACCTGAAAACTTAATCCAAATGGTAAAACTCTCAAGGAATCATATTCTTCCTCAGAAATATATCCATACTTATTCATTTGTGATAAAACAACTTCTCTCCTTTTAATCGCATTATCAGGATTTAATAACGGGCTATATTTAGTAGGAGCTTTTAAAAGTCCTATTAGCAAGGCCGCTTGTTCTAATTTCAATGAATCAGGTGATACATTAAAAAAAGTTTTAGCTGCTGATTTTATTCCAAAAGTCTGACTTCCAAAAGTTACTGTATTTAAGTACATTACAAGTATTTCGTCTTTTGTATAGTTTCGTTCAAGCTTCAGAGCAGTGACCCATTCCTTAAATTTTACCGTAGCTAAATTGGCTATTTTAAAAATTTTCGAATCATATTTTACTGTATCTCTAGGAAATAAATTCTTTGCTAATTGCTGCGAAATAGTACTTCCGCCGCCTTGTGAATTTCCTGTTACAACACCAACCATTACTCTAAAAAGTGCTTTTACGTCAATTCCTGAATGTTCATGAAACCTATAATCTTCTGTTGCAATAAGTGCATTAACCAAAAAAGGTGAAAGTTCATCAAAATCGACAAATGTTCTATTTTCTATATAAAACTTACCTAAGAGTTGCTGGTCTGATGATATTACTTCAGATGCAAGATTACTTTTCGGATTTTCCAGCTCTTCAAAAGAAGGCATAAATCCTAAACTGCCATTAGAAACTAAATAAAATAATAATGATACTGATATTAAAATCAAAAAGTATAAAAGCCAGAATATCTTTATATAAAGTCTTTTACTATTGCTATTATCCATAAACGAGGAACTTATATTTTGTAAAAATAAATATTTATTACCTAAAATCCAGTTTATTTAATTTGATTTATTAATAAAATTACCTTAATAACTTTTTGGTCACTAATTAAATTCATTTTATCAATAATTATTGATGTTAAACAAAACATCTTTAAAAATAATTATATCACACACTGATTATTAAAATTAATATTATTATCTTTACATATTATTTAAATTTTTTTATTTATTTATTTATTATTATTTTATGAACATTTACGTAGGAAGCCTTCATTATGATATTAGTGAAGACCAATTAAAAACACTTTTCGACGAATACGGAGAAGTAGGATCAGTTAAAATTATCATGGACAAATTCTCTGGAAGAAGTAAAGGATTTGGCTTTGTTGAAATGTCTAATGATGACGAAGCTAAAAAAGCTATCGAAGGTCTTAATGGCGTTGAGGTAGAAGGTAGAACAATTGTTGTTAACGAATCTATCGAAAGAACAGATCGCGACAGAGGTCCACGAAGAAATAACTTCAGAAGCGGCGGCGGCGGCGGCGGCGACAGAAGAGGTGGCGGCGACAGAAATAGCGGCGGAAACAGAAGAGATAACAATTACAGATCTAACTACTAATTTTCATCGTATGAAAGGAACAATTAAGTGGTATAATGAAACTAAAGGTTTTGGTTTTATTCAAACTGAAGAAAATAATGATGTTTTCCTTCATCGTTCAGAAATTTCTGGTTTTAATGTTAATTTACAACCTGGTCAATTAGTTGAATTTGAAGTTGAACAAAAAGATAAAGGTCCAATGGCTGTTAGAGTTAAGACTATAGACGCTTAATAATCTTTATAAAACATATTTAAAATAAGTTTCACCCAATAAGTGAAACTTATTTTTTTTTGTACTTTTACGTCTTAAATTAAAAAAAAATGAAACAACTTTTTCTACTTTCAGTATTATCAATTTTCCTTTTTTCTTGTAAATGCACTACTGATGATTCAAAATGCAATAATTCAGACTCATTAAGTGTTTCAAAGAAATCTGAATACGAACATCTAACATTGGCAACATTATGGTATCAAAAATCAGCCGAAATGCGTGCAATTTACTATCAATGTTATAATTGGGCGACCAGATTACTTGACGAAAAGTTATTAAACAATAAAGACCCAAGAAAAAAAGCTGTAATTGTAGATATTGATGAAACCCTTCTTAACAATAGCCCTTTTGAAGTAAAATGTATCGAAACAGGAAAAGGATATAGCTCCGAAAGTTGGAAAAATTGGTCTGATAAAGCAATAGCAGAAGCTCTTCCGGGAGCAGTAGATTTTCTGAATTATGCTAAAGAAAAAAATGTAGAAGTTTTTTATATTTCAAACCGAAAAGTTATTGAACTTGAATCAACTGCAAAAAACTTAAAAGCACATAATTTTCCTTTTGTAGATGAAAAACACATGATTTTTAAAACTACTGAAAATAGCAAAAAAATGCGTCGTGACTCATTAAAGACAGAATATGAATTCTTATTACTTATTGGAGATAACTTAACAGATTTCAATGAGTTATATGAAAATAGAGATTCAAAATTAGGAATTGATTTTGTTGATTCCAACAAAGCAGACTTTGGTGATATATTTATTATGCTTCCAAATCCAATGTATGGTGAATGGGAAACTGCAATATATAATAACAATAATAGGATTAGTGATTTTGCTAAAGATTCGTTAAGAAAAGCGAATCTAAAGTCTTATTAAAAACTGCTGAATATAACGGATTACTGCATTACATATAACACTTATAATGAAACCACTACAAGACATTGGCAAGTATTGAAGTAGGTTTCTTTTACAATACTTTATCATCTTTGATGAATAGCTCGTAGAACTTGTCCCGAATTTACTTCGGGAGCTTAAAGTGATGTAAAACAGAATACAAAATCTATAAAAATTCCTCGGATAAACATAAAACTTAGTCGGTTAATAGTGATAAAGTATATAAATATCCAAAATACAAATTGTGTTATTTGTACTTCTCATCATTATTTGCAGGATGAAGAAAAGTTCTAGTTAAATCAATTTTACATGAAACCTGTTTTCCAGTTTTTGGATGAGGAAAATTTAGTGAATATGCACATAAGCGAACTTGTCTTTTATATTTTTTATCGGCTCCGTAACGATAATCTCCAACAATCGGACAACCAATATCAGCCATATGAACTCTTATTTGGTTCTTCCGACCAGTTTCCAATTTAACTTCCAATAAAGAATAATCTCCAACTTGCTTTATAAAACGATAGTGAGTAATTGCGTGTTTTGAATCAGGGGTCTGTATTCCAGAAATTACTGTTAATTTATCATTATGATCTCTAAGCCAACTTTCTATTGTACCTGATTCTTTTTCAGGTTTTTTTTCAACTAGAGCATAATAAAGCTTCTCAACATTTTTCCAATTATCTTTGAGTTGATTTTGTATTTCTTCACTTTTTGCAAAAATTATAAGCCCCATAACTTCTCTGTCGAGCCGATGTACAAGAAATAATTGAATTTTTCTTTTTGATTCCTCATTAATTAATGTCGAAATATTTCCATAAAAAGACCTAAACTTATCTTCACCAGTACCATACGATAATATTCCAGCTGGCTTTTTGGCAATAATTAAAAAATTATCTTCATATAAAATTGGAGATCTGCTATTTGTATTTATAACTTTTGATTTTTCTCTTTCTAAAATAATTTCATCACCAGACTCTATTATATACTTCTGATTATTAACAATTTTTCCATTAATTAGAATCTTACTATATTTAATAATCTTTTTTCCCTTGCTATTAGAACCAAGATTGAGTTTTTGCATTATAAAGTCAAAAAGACTTATTTGTTTATCAGAAATATATTTCATTAGTTTTTGGTCTGTTTTAATTTAGTGTCTCTTAGAAAACTCCAATAATTTCGTTAAACACCTCACCAGCTCGCCCATACTGCTAACAGCAGTATGTCGTGTTTTGAAAAACAGTCATTTACATTCGTAAACTCCTTATTTTCAAAACTGCGAAAGCCTCATTCTTGAAGTTTTCTAAAGAAACACTGTGTTTTCTTATTGCACTATTTAGATTTTGTTAGAATGTTATTTTACTAAATATAAAAAATACAGAAATAATAATTTTCTACGAAGGTAATGATTTAGATTACTTAAATCCAAATTATCTAAGCTTATGTAACAATTTTCTATTGGCTTTAATTTGTTGCTTCCGAGCCTTTTTATTATCCTTTTCACTTTGTTTTAGCTCCTTAAACTGTTTGTCGTCTTTTTTCTTTAGCTTTTTGGCATCAGGAGTTGTAACATTTCGTCGAGCTTTATATTTTTTTTCAGGATTTCTTCGGCGTTTCTTAAGTTCTCTATCTCTTTTATGTTGTTCTTTTACAGTCTGTTTAATTTCCTTTCTATTAGAATATTGCTTTCCTCCCTTTTTAATTTTAACAGATTTATTTCGTCCTTGTTTCCCAACATCAAAATGCTGCTCTCCATCATTAATTACACCAGAATCTTTCTTAACTTTCTTAACTACTTTTTTGCTTTGAGAAAAGCTATAGTTTTCAAAAGAAGATGCAAAAACTAGAATAAATAATATGAAAATAATTTTCAAAATATTCATAATTCAAATTATAATGTAAAAATATAATACAAATATTAATATTTAAAATTCATTTAGCATAAATATTAACATAATTAATGTGAATAACTTATTTTCAGACATATTGTGTTAATGTAAAAACTTTAATAAACTTGCTCAAGATTATTTAGAGTTTGTCCATAATATCCGATTTCATCGTTATTCTCGACCTTCAAATCAGTCATGTACTTTAGTACACTCCTGATTTTCAGCTCATCGAAACCTCGAATTCGAACATTCTGAATCAAACTCTTGACTTTATAGACAGACACTATTTAATGGAAAATTTTTTACATTTTTTTGATTTTCAGAACTCAATCCCTGAATATTTATTATTAGGACTATTGTTTACAACATTCCTAATTCAAATGTATTATTATTTAGGGATTTATCGAAAGTTTGCATTTAATAAAAAAACAAACATTGAAGGAAAAAAA
>MEND01000264.1 GCA_001768975.1 Bacteroidetes bacterium GWA2_31_9
ACACCTAAATCAATATGTTATTAACATACAGGCTGTTAATAACGTAGACTTTAAATATGTTGAGTTTTTCCTAAAACCTATTTGGATTCAGTATAGTTAGCCGATGTGTTCAATAAATTTATTGCCGAGGCAGTATCAGCATTTTCGAGATAATAATTTACCGAGAAATTATTAATTTGCTGTAGCTGTGCCTTTAGCCAGCTAATTTCGCCTTCGAGTTTCTCACGTTCCGATACTCCTACTTGTACTGCATTTATCTGGTTTTGAATGCCCAGTGGTAAGTTTTTGCTTATAACTGTCTGCATAACAGTATCGGTAACTGGTGAATTTGCAACAATTATTTCTTTAATATGTCCCGGCGGTATTGCTGTGGGTTTGTCGTTAAGTGCCGACAACAATACTCTGTCCGATGCGTATGGTGAAACTTCCATTATAGCATTTTTTAATTGCCCTGTGGCAACATCACTAGTTGCCATATCAACAATATCCTGCCTGTCGCCATTCTCGATAAGTGTAACAGAATTATTTAATTGTGTAGAAAAACTAATTACAGCATCAGTTAAATCGGGGTCGCCAGGTGAACTAAAGTCGGTGACTGGGTTTTCACTTAGGCATGAATTAGCTGTTTTAGGCTCAACACAACTGTATAAATAGTCCTGAACCCATGGTATTGCTGTACATAGTGGTTTTACAGTTAATTGAGAATTTTGGTCTTTATCATGTGCATAATACAAAAAGTAACTCGTAGCCTCATTTATTTTAATATCAATTTCAGTAGCACCTGTACAAAGGTTTTTCCATTCGTTACCGGCAGCGTATTTGTCGCCACCTGATTGGTCGCAATCTTCACTACCTTGTTGCAAAGGTTTGCCAAACACAGCCCAAGCGGTAACTGAGTGAGTAGAGGTGGCTAATGAGCCATCGGCATTGGAGTTAAAGTTGTTGCAACGAACAAAATTTCCTGAACCTTGTGTTTGTAATCCCACATCGATGCCTTTAAACGAATTATTAAATATATTGCTTACAGGAGCGTTGTCTCCAGGTCCACGGGCAACAATACCATAAGTATCGCCAACATCGCTTGCCCCGGTTGATTGCCCAGAGAATGTATTATTACTTACTAACTGATTGCTTCTATTAAATAAGTATAATCCAAAATTATCGACATAAAAGTTAAAAGGAGATGAGTAATCGTTTCCTGTTGTAGGGATGTCTTCAATAATATTATTTTGAATTTTAATATTGTTTGATGATACTACTAATCCTTTTTCAATACTTGTAAATGTATTTCCTCTAATAACACTATAATCCATAGGGTATCGTATTCCCCAATTAAATTTTTCGAAACGATTGTTTGTTACTTGATTTCCGATATGAACAGTACTTGATGTAGCTCCAAAATAACTTGCTATCGACATCTGTAAAATAGCTTCTTTTCTGTTAGAGCCGCCTGTTTGGTGTAGCTCAGTATCGTTATTAATAAATGTACAATTGTCAAATACCAAACCTTCAATACCTTGGCATCTAACCGCATATGCAGTTGATTGTCCCGCTAAAGGTGGTGTTTTATCTTTTTCAACAATAAAGCTACATCCTAAAAATTTACTGCGATTTCTATATCTATAACCATCGAAATACACTCCATTGTGGAAATTTCTTATTTCACTATTAGAAGTAATCCATAATATACCACCAGGACCAATTTGGTGCACAAGATCGTGAGTATCTCCGTCAGTTCTATCTCGTCCCATATAAAAACCATGAACAGCATTTTCTACAACCGAATAGTTTTTCATAAGCACAAAGCCATGTGGATTTGTTGATGAGTATGGATTTATAGGCTGTTCCAACGTTGGGTCTCCATGCACATAAATACCTTTCCAGTAGCCTGTACAAATATCTGAACTTGTTAATAAAGAATGGTCATCAATAAACAGTTTGGCACCATCATGAACAGTTACTTTAACACCTTGTCCAAAATAAATATTACTTCTTTTAATTGTTAAAGTTCCTCCGTTATTAATTTCAATATTTTGATTAACAGAATATGTTACATCTTCCCAAAGAATAGATTCTCCACTATTTATTACATAAACAGGTGCTACATCGTGAGAAGGCGACGGATTGCTACCTACAATTGTAGTAATTGATTTGCTGTTACCATCTGCATCGGTAACAATTACTGTATAAGTTCCTACGCATAAATCGGTAGCAGTTTCTGTAGTTTGGCTTTCTGGGTCATCCCAAAGATAAGTATAAGGTTCCACTCCGTTAATTGCTGTTACAGTTATAGAACCATTACAATCGTCGTTACAAACAACATCTGCAACAGTTGTAGATAATGTTAATGGCGGTGGTTGCAATATTGTTATATTGGCAACTATTGTACAATTATTAGCGTCGGTAATTTCAACAGAATAATCACCTGCAATAAGTCCTGATATATCTTGAGTTGTCGCTCCATTTGATGACCATAAATATGTATATGGGCTAACTCCTCCTGTTACTGTCAGGTCTATTGAGCCGTCAGAACCATCATAGACAGAAACATCTATTTTTGTAAAAGTTGCTTCTAACAACAGCGGTTCTGTAATTGTTACATCTGCTGTTGCAGTACATAAATTTGCATCGGTAACGGTTACTGAGTAAGTTCCAGCAGGTTTATTTGTTATTGAATTTGTTGTTGCACCGCCAGTCCAAATATAACTGTAACCTGCAGTTCCTCCAGATGGAGTTACTGTTGCACTTCCATTACTACTTCCAAAGCAAGATGCATTAGTTTGAAAACTTATAGAGGCAGACAAGGCAGATAATGGTTCTGTAACTGTAACAGTAAATTCAGCACTACATCCTGCTGCATCCTCTACCGTAACTGTATATATTCCAGCAACCAAACCTGTAATATCCTCTGTAGTTGCACCATTGCTCCATGTAAATAAGTAGGGCGATGAACCATTCAAAGCAACACCTCCAGTAATGGTTAAATCTATAGAGCCATCAGGAGTACTAAAGCACGATACATTTGTAATATTGCTTGCAAATTCAATATCAGGATGAGTTTCAGCATCTATCATGTTTGGGAGATTGTTACGGCATAATGTATTTGGATATAATGGAATTGCATCTAGCACAAAATCACACCCTAATCCATTATTATTAGGTTGGTTAATTACATGAATGTTATTTTGATTGTTATTTGACAAATAAATTTTCCTTTCTATACCTTCCTGTGGTCCAAGTTGCATCCTCGTCAAATTATAAGTTGAGCCAATCAGTATATTTTCGCCAGTAAGAATATTATATTGAAAAATATTAAATAAATAATTTGGAGCACCATTGACAATCACACTATAATACAAAAATTTAGAATTTGGCGAAAAACATACCCCATAGCAAACCTTACCTGGTGGTGAAATAATCAACTCATTTGTTATTTCACCTGAAGATGAATTAAAGTCATACATTCTTGCCCCATTTCCAGCCAAGGCAAGCTTTGTGCCGTCAGTAGATGCCTTTAAATAGCCATATGTCCCATTAGCAGGGAGCATAGATCCCTGAAGAGAATTAGTATGGTCTAATGTAAGACCATTATTATCTAAACGAAAAACAAAAAACTCAGGTGTATTAACTGCATGTGTAATTATCCAATAATCAGATCCATTACAATGAGGTAATGCTGTAACTATTTCTGAAAAAGGGATATTGGGATGAACTATAGTCTGATTAACAAGATTAACACTTACGTTTGGTACAGTTTTTACATAAGCATATTTAATACCTAAATTTGAGAATGTTCCAGTTGGAGGAATAATGATATAGTAAGAACTATTATCAGCAGGATCCGGAACAGAAATTATTTGGCTAACGCTTTGTATGTTGTTCGGCACATCAGAATTTCTTAAAGGATTAAAATTACTATTTAATAGATTATTGCTTTTATTCCATGCATATCGTCCATTTGAGTAAAATAACAATTCACCATTATCAGGATTACTTTCTGTTAAACAAGCTTCTGTGCTACTGGTCATAGCAGATTTAGCTCCAGCAACAGTAGTCTGGGTAAAGTTTAACCCTGCTAAATCGCCAAATCGCCAATTTTGTTGATTAAATTTATATGTACTACGTAATGAATTGCCCATTGAAATGTAAATATACTGTGAATATGTTTTACTCCCATTTGTAAGTCTTATATTATATTTTCCCTCTTCGTTAAATATATGTAATGGGTTAAATTCCGTACTATTTATAGTTCCGTCACCAAAATCCCAATGCCATCCTGTTTCTGCAATAATTCCATTTTCTTCGAGCAATGAATTAAATTCAATTTCGACACCAGTTAATCCTAGCTTTGGTGCTTTAAAAAAAGCTGTGGTAAGTTGATTTATGCAACCTTCTGTTGATATTGCTCCTGTGGCTGTTAAATTATCAAGTGATGTTAAGTTTTGTTTGAATGCATTTAAAAAACCCACCATCCTCTGAATTTGTCCATTTGTAAATGCACTCCAACATTGGTCGCTGGAATAATACATGTAGTTGCCTACAATGTCACTTGGATTGCCAGTCCCACATGAGTTTATCAATGAGTTGCAATTTGAAACTACACTTAAAGGCAATGAACATGGAGAGGTATCGCAAACCTTATCACCATCAATTTCGCAAATTCCTGTTGAATTATCACAACCCCCATAATATGTATGTGTTAAAAACAAAGCATGACCAATTTGATGAACAAGTGTTTTGCCTTGATCTCTTCCAGATGTCATATTAAATGAATTATCTTGTCGTTTATCGCCAAAAACATCGCTTCTTATAACAATTCCCTGCATTTTCCAATCTAAACTACTAAGAGGAACTATAGGAGTAGGAGTATAAGCCAATGTTTGACCTGATTGAGTATTATCTATTGAAGAAACTACCCAGATATTTAAATAATTTTCTATTGGTAAATGAATAAAACTAAACAAATTATTTGAAATTGAATCGTTTGAAGATGTATTTGTCATTGAAGCTGATGATACCCTTATAACACCATATTCGAATGAGCCGTCATCCGGGTTTATAGCCCATGAATAATTTAAGCCAGTAGGCCACGATTCGGGTTGTTCTGATGGTAATTTTGTTGCAAGACAGAAACTTATATTCACAGTTTTTGCTCCTCCAAGAATTGAATAATTGCCTGAAAATTCATTGTTCAGTGCATTAATTTGAGTTTGTATCTGATGATATGAAATATTTGTACCCTCTCCTTCGTTTTCGCCATTATGTATTACATTAATAACAACTGGGATAACATACTTCTCTATGTCATTATCAATATAATAGCTATGCTGAAATAATTCAGGGTGATAATAAAAAGTTTGAATATTGTCATTCATTTCGTTAAACACTTCGCTACCTTCGCCAGATTGTAACTGATAATTTAAAATATTATCAAAAGCACAATTGTCGTTTATAGCCAACGAATCAGGATTTGTTTGAGAATACATCTCAAAGCTAAACAGTAAAGTAATTACAGTTGCTAAAATTGCATTTGATTTTTTCATAATTAATATATTAAAATTTGTTAAAACATTTTTTTTGTACGTAAGCTTTTTGCTTTTTTAATAAAATAGTTAAAACCATCTAAAAATGCGTTAAGGAATTAGCATAATTAATTTAGGCTTTTTACCTAAAATATTTTTTGTTAAAATCTTATTATCAGTATATAATAAAATTCATTAAAAAATTTGACAAATATTTGATTTTTTTGTAACCCTACGCCAAATGAGCGATTGCGGAACTTTAATTTTGCATTATGCTTATTTTAAGTTAATTAAAGTTGGTCTAAAATCATATTTTTGTTCCAAATTGAGAAAGGATATTTCCTTGAAAGAAATCTTAAACTTGGTCTTTTTTCATTTACTTCATTAATAAGCTTTTTATTATCGTATAAAATTTCCTGAACAGTACATTGTGTAATATAAAATTCTCTACTAATCAATTCTTTAACTTTTTGTTTTTTCAATCCAATTTTTTCACTCCAGAAATAATATCTGTAAATGATTGCTTCATTTCTTAAAATACAAGAATTGTTTTTTGCATTAATTTTTTCATTAATTTTCATAATTGTTAAGATTAAATATTTACTCCTTATATCTGTTAATTGCAAAAACTCAAAAAGGTAAGGGTCATTTTTAGCGTTAGTTTTAATAATTCTACACAATCAAACTTATGGCATTATATAACAGCCAATTAAAATTCAATTAAAATTCAATTAAATTCATTTATTATACATATTGTTTAACTTGTAGTATTGTAAGCTCATCTGATTATTTTTGCATTTACTAATCATATATTGCAGAAAGTGCCAAATGGTTACCCGAGAAACATACGTTAATTTATATATTTTTTTAACATTTACTGTATGTGGCAAATATTCAGTTAAATAAAAAATAAATTAATTTAAATATTTTACATATTAAATACTTAGAAACTGTTTTGAATTAATATTTGTAATCTTAACTTTATTTCAGAGAATAGCCCGTAGAGCCTGTCCCGAATTTACTTCGGGAGCTTCAATGCCAATAAAATACAATTACTATATTTCAGTTTGTCCGTAGGACATTTACAAAAGAACAAATTTTTACAACCAATTAATTCTTGTATATTCCCTACGGGAAATACTGAGTTATCGGTTATGTTTTTTATTGTCATTATTGCCCTACGGGCAAACTTTATTTAAATTTTTAAAACTTTCTGAAATGAAATTGAGTTTTACAATTATTTTATAATTCTAAAATTTCAAAACAATTTCTTATAATGTTCCCTCTTAAAATATCGAATAACCAATTTTCATTTTCATAAAAATTAAGAAGCACTTACTAAGCACTTGTAAAAAAACTCCAAAACAAATAACAAATGTCAAACAAATTCCAATTCTCAAAACTTCAATTCTCAAAACAGTTTGGATATTAAGCTATTGTGGATTGAGATTTATTTGATTTTTGAAGGTTGAAATTTGGTATTTCAAAAAATACACTGTTTTCTAAAGAAACACTGTGTTTTCTTATTGACACTAGCTATATAAAACTTTGAAAACGGTTTCCTTTGACATATTGATTTTTATTTTTAAAAATAGTTTTGATGTTAATAGCGATTTTTGTAAATTTAGAGTTGAAATAAATTTGAAAAATGATTGAATATAGCAAGTCGCAATCAGCTGGTATATTGACTCTTCAGAAAGAAGGACTAATGCCACAGGAAGAAAAATTAGAAATTGGCAAAAAGCACAGAAGTTTGCTAATTGGTGTTCCAAAAGAAATTCTTAAAGACGAGGGTCGAATAGCTTTAACGCCACTTGGAGTTGAGCTTTTAACCAGTTGTGGTCATCAAGTGCTTATTGAATCGAATGCTGGAAAAGTTGCAAATTTTGAAGACCTGAATTATAGCGAACATGGTGCTACCATTGTAAATAACAGTGGTCAGATATATCAATGCGACATAATTTTAAAAGTTGCACCTTTAACAATTGAAGAAATTGACTTACTTAAAGGTGATCAGCTAATTATTTCTTCACTTCACGTTACTTTTCAATCAGACGCATACATTCGAAAATTAATGGCTAAAAAAATAACTGCCATCGCATTTGAATACTTAAAAGACCTTAACGATACTTTTCCTGTTGTTCGTTCGATGAGCGAGATAGCAGGAACCGCATCAATTCTAATTGCTGCTGAATATTTAAGCAACCAACATGGTGGAAAAGGAGAAATGCTTGGTGGCGTTACAGGAGTT
The DNA here is from genome assembly GCA_001768975.1 of Bacteroidetes bacterium GWA2_31_9. GTDB lineage: Bacteria > Bacteroidota > Bacteroidia > Bacteroidales > GWF2-33-38 > GWA2-31-9. The sequence goes on from MEND01000264.1 coordinate 7,774, forward strand.
ACTCCATCTGAAGTAATAGTTATTGGTGCAGGAATTGCCGGTGAATCAGCTGCTCGCACAGCACAAGGACTTGGAGCACATGTTAAAGTTTTCGATTATTCGGTTTATAAATTAAAAAGATTACAAAACAATATTGGAGAAAGAGTTTTTACTTCAGTAATTCAACCAAAAGTTCTGGCAAATGCTTTAAAATCGGCTGATGTTGCTATTGGTGCTTATAAATTAATTAATCAAGAACCAAAGTTTATTGTTTCTGAAAATATGGTAAAAGATATGAAAAAAGGTTCTGTAATTATTGATATTAGTATTGATCAAGGAGGTTGTTTTGAAACGTCTCAATTAACTACTCACAGCGACCCTGTTTTCAGAAAACATGGAGTTGTACATTATTGTGTTTCAAATATTCCATCACGTGTTGCACGTACTGCGTCATATACTCTTAGCAATATTTTTTCTCCTATTTTACAACGAATTGGCGAAACAGCTGAACTGAAGCATTTACTTAAAACAGATTCTGGATTAAGAAGTGGAATATATATGTACCGTGGAATTTTAACAAATCAATATATTGGAAATCTTTACGGTATATCTTCAAAAGATATTAATCTGTTAATGGCAGCTTTCTAATTGTATAATTTTCATACACATACTACTTATTGTGATGGAAAGTCAAAAATAATTGATTTAATAAATGTTGCAATAGAAAATAATTTTTCTGCGTTGGGTTTCTCAACTCATGCTCCTACTGCATTTAAGGCTTCGTGGCAAATAAAAGAAGAACGCCTCAACAATTATTTGCAAGAAGTAGAAAAATATAAATCAATTTTTGCAAATCAAATAAGCATTTACAAATCACTAGAGGTTGATTTCATTCAGAATATTTCTGGACCAAATAACTTCCGAAATCTTGGTTTAGATTATATTATTGGCTCGGTTCATTATGTTTCTTCAGATAATAACTCTGAATTTATTACAATTGACCATTCGGCAGAAGAATTTGAAAAAGGAATTAATCGTGCATTTAATGGGGATATTAGAAAAGCAATTTCAAAATATTATTTATTAGTTAAGGAACTGTTAATCAATAACAAACCTGACATTATTGCACATATTGATTTAATTAAAAAATTCAATAAAAATAATCGCTATTTCGACGAAAATTCCGATTGGTATTTGACAGAACTTGACAATCTTTTTGAAATTGTAAAGCAGTCGAGTGTAATTGTAGAGCTTAATACACGTGGATTTTATAAAAACCTAACTAAGGATTTTTATCCTTGCGATTATTTCTTGCAAAAATGCATCAATAATGACGTTCCAATAATTGTTAATTCGGACACACATCATACAACAGAATTAACTATGGGGATAAAAGAAGCCATTAATAAATTAAAATCGCTGGGCTGTAAAGAGCTTGTTGTTTTTAACAATACGGCATTTCAAAAAATTTCAATTAAATCTTATCTAGTGTGAATAAGAAAACTCCAAAAAACACTTGTGCTGAGCGGAGTCGAAGTAAAAAATAAATAAAAAATAAATTCCAAATCTAAAAAATTCTAATTTTCAAAACCGTTTGGATATTAAGCATTTGTTATTTGATATTTATTTGAGATTTGAAGTTTGAAATTTGTTATTTCTAAAAATAAGTAGTTTTCTTATAAACACTAATTAATATCGAATCCCTAGCTTTAAAACTTAAATACTACCCAAACTATTCTTTTATTGCCTTAATCCCTGGCAATTCTTTTCCTTCCATATATTCCAGCATTGCACCACCACCTGTTGAAACATAACTGATTTTATCTGCAAGATTGTTTTTATTTACTGCCGAAACTGAATCGCCACCACCAACAAGACTAAAAGCTCCTTTTTCGGTAGCATTTGCAATTGCTTTAGCTATTGAGCTTGTTCCTTTTGAAAATTTTTCAAATTCAAAAACACCCATTGGACCATTCCAAAGAATTGTTTTAGAATTTTCAATTATTTCAGAAAATATTTTGATAGATTTTTCGCCAATATCAAGTCCCATCCAGCCGTCGGGAGTCATATTTATTTCAGTTAAACTAGTGTTTGCATTAGCATCAAAATTATCGGCATTAATAGCATCAACAGGTAAATAAACTTTAACATTTTGAGTTCTTGCTTTATCCATAATTGATAATGCTAAATCAAGCTTATCTTCTTCGCAAAGCGATTTTCCGATTTTTCCACCCAACGCTTTTATAAAAGTATAAGTCATGCCGCCCCCAATAATCAGATTATCAATTTTTGGCAGTAGATTTTCGATAAGTAAAATTTTATCAGAAACCTTTGCTCCTCCCATAATTGCAGTTAAAGGTTTTCCTGGATTATTTAAAACTTTATTCATTGCATTTAACTCAGCCTGAATTAAATATCCAAACATGCTATTATCAGGAAAATGTTCTGCAATAAGTGCAGTTGAAGCATGTGCACGATGAGCAGTTCCAAAGGCATCGTTTACATAACAATCGGCATAGCTCGAAAGTTGATTAACAAACTCTTTCTGTCTTTTTTTCACAGCGTCTTTGGCAGCTTTCTTTTCTTCATCGGTTACGTTTTCGGGGAGTTTTGGTTTACCTTCTTCCTCAACATAAAAACGAAGATTTTCGAGTAATAAAATTTCACCAGACTTTAAATTAGCTGATAAATTTTTAGCAGATTCGCCCATACAATCGTCTGCAAATTTTACATCTTTTCCAATAAGCTTAGAGAATGTTGGCAAAACATGTTTCAATGAATATTTTTCTTGTGCAACTCCATCAGGACGACCAAGATGCGACATTAAAATAACAGCACCACCATCGCTTAAAATCTTCTTAATTGAAGGTAAAGCACCTCTTATTCTAGTATCATCAGTTACCTCAAAAGTCTTTTTATCTAAAGGAACATTAAAATCAACTCTAATGATTGCTTTTTTGCCCTTAAAATTATAATTATCTATTTTATACATAATTTAAGATTTAGAGTTCAAACTTACTTGATTTAAAAATGAATTACAATAGCTAGTTTGTTATTTTAAAACAGAAATGTTGTAAAGCCGTAATAATATTGTTTTGAATTAAGACCACATAATTTGAATAAAAATGAAATTACGAGTTAATTAAATGATTAGGTCAAAAACAGCAAACATATTACAAAAGCCATTTACAACATTGTGTAAATCTGACTCTTATTCAATTTTTAACAAAAACATATTATAAAACATAAAACACATTCTTGCATAATGGTATTGAAATACTTAATTTAGCAAAAAATTTTAAATGATAGTAATATTCTTTTTAATTGGTTTTAGTTTACTTCTTGCTGTGGGCTTTTTATTTGCTTTTATTTGGGCAGTAAAAAAAGGACAGTACGATGATGATTATACTCCATCGGTAAGAATATTATTTGACGATAAAGATGAAATTTAAAAAATGTTTCGTGGTTTTAGTTAAATAAATTCAAAACCTAACAGGTTTTAACAACCTGTTAGGTTTATTTTAAAAATTAAAAAGGAATTATATATGGAGACACAAACTTTCTTTTACGACAACAAAATAGTCAAATACTTTATTAATGCAACACTGCTTTGGGCTATTGTGGGATTAGTTGCTGGTTTATTTGTTGCTTTACAAATGTCGTTTCCGGCATTAAATTTTGGCTTAGATTTTACTTCATTCGGCAGAACTCGACCAGTTCACACAAATGCAATAATTTTTGCATTCGTTGGAAATGGAATTTTTACAGCAGTTTATTATTCATTACAACGCTTATGTAAAGCCCGTATGTATAGCGATTTATTAAGCAAATTGCATTTTTGGGGTTGGCAATTAATAATTGTATTAGCTGCAGTAACACTTTTGGCTGGATATACAACCGGAAAAGAATATGCCGAATTAGAATGGCCAATAGATATTTTAATTGCATTGATTTGGGTAATTTTCGGTTGGAATATGATTGCTACAATTCTTAAACGCAGAGTTCAGCACATCTACGTTTCTATCTGGTTTTATCTTGCAACATTTATAACAGTTGCAGTTTTACATATTGTAAATTCATTGGAACTTCCAGTAAGTTTTATGAAAAGTTATCCTGTTTTTGCAGGAGTTCAGGATGCATTGGTACAATGGTGGTACGGTCATAATGCTGTTGCATTTTTCCTAACAACTCCATACTTGGGTTTAATGTATTATTTCTTACCAAAAGCAGCTAATCGTCCTGTTTATTCATATCGTTTATCAATAGTTCACTTTTGGGCTTTAATATTTATTTATATTTGGTCAGGACCTCATCACTTGCTTTATACAGCATTGCCAGGTTGGGCACAATCGCTAGGAGTTGTTTTTTCAGTGATGCTTATAGCTCCATCTTGGGGAGGAATGGCAAATGGTCTTTTAACTCTTCGTGGGGCTTGGGATAGCGTTAGAAAAGATCCTGTTTTGAAATTTATGGTAGTTGCTGTTACAGCTTATGGAATGTCAACTTTTGAAGGACCAATGCTTTCACTTAAAAATGTAAACGCTTTTACACATTACTCTGATTGGAATATTGCTCACGTTCATATTGGCGGATTAGGTTGGAATGGATTTTTAACATTCGGAATGTTATATTGGTTAATACCAAAACTTTATAATATAAAATTGTATTCAGTAAAAATGGCGAATGTTCACTTTTGGCTAGGAACATTAGGAATCTTGTTTTATGCAGTTCCATTGTATGCTTCTGCCGTTTTACAAACACTTATGCTGAATGAATTTACTGCAGATGGTTTCTTAAAATATCCTGTATTTTTTGAAACATTCTCTAATTTAAGTCCAATGTATCATGCAAGAATTATTGGCGGTATTTTATATTTTGTTGGAGCTGTTTTAATGGTTTATAATTTAATAAAAACTGCTAAAATCGGTTCGTTTGTTGCTGAAGAAAAAACCTCAGCAGCTTCGCTACAATCTACCCATGAGCATGTTGTAAAAGAAGATTGGCACAGAGTGTTAGAAAGAAAACCTGTAAGAATGGCTCTATTAGCGTTAGTATTAATTTTAATTGGTTCTGTATTTGAAATTATTCCAACAAGTTTAATAAAGTCGAATATACCAACAATTTCAAGCGTAAAACCATATTCTCCACTTGAATTACATGGAAGAGATATTTATATCAAAAATGGTTGTAGTAATTGTCACTCCCAAATGGTTCGTCCATTGAGAGCTGAAACTGAACGTTATGGTGAATATTCAAAAGCTGGAGAATTTGTTTACGATCATCCATTCCTTTGGGGTTCGAGACGAACAGGTCCAGATTTGGCAAGAGGTGGAGTTGTTGGAAGCAGTTCTTACAAAGCATCGGTTTGGCATTTTGAGCACATGAAAAATCCGCAGAAAATGAATCCTGCATCTATAATGCCTCCTTATCCATGGTTATTAGAAAAAGATATTGATTTAGAAGGTACTGCAGCAATTATTACCGGAATGAGAAAACTAGGTGTTCCTTATCCTGAAAATTACGAAGCAACTGCAAATAATGATTTGAAAATTCAGGCTCAAGCAATTGTTGATGAACTCAAAAAATCAAACATTACAATTGATGGCAATAAAGAAATTATTGCATTAATTGCATATATGCATAAACTTGGTGCTGATATAACTACAAAATAGTGAGTATATGAAGTTGATAAAACATTATTTTGAAAGCATTGATGGAATTGAAATTTATCCAATAATATCAATGTTTGTTTTTATTTCAATTTTCACTTTTGCTCTTTACTGGGTTTTTAAATCAAGTAAAAAACACATGGACGAAATGAGTCGTATGCCTTTAGATAATGATGAACTTTAAAATTATATAAAATGGAAAATAATAATTTTGATGAAAATAAATATGGGAAAATTCTTGAAGGACATGAAAATGATGGAATTCAGGAGTTAGATAACAGAATGCCTTTTTGGTTGACTTTTATATTTATAATAACTTTTGTTTTTTCAGTAGCATATTTAGTTTTATACACTTTGCCAGGAGCAACAACTCAGGAAGATGAGTTTGCAAAAGAATCAGCAGCTTACGACACAAAATATAAATCTACAAATAATAGTACTGAAAATTTTCTTGTTTTGTTAAATGATCAAGCAAGTATTAATTCAGGTAAAGATATTTATACTAAAAGCTGTATTGCTTGTCATGGTGCTTTGGGAGAAGGAAATGCAGTTGGTCCTAATCTTACCGATAATTATTGGATTAATGGAGGTAGCTTCGAAAGCATTTATAATGTAATTAAAAACGGAAAAAACAATACTGCAATGATGGCTTGGGGAACTCAAATGTCGCCAAAAGATATTCAATTGGTTTCGAGTTTTATCGAAAGTTTGAAAGGAACAAATCCAGCCAATGCTAAGGAAGCACAAGGAGAGCTTTATCAAGAATAATTGGACATTGAGGCTCTCGAAATGCCCAATTATTAATAACAGAGGTGTCTTCGAGAACCTCAGACACCAAAAAAGTTAGAAAATTTCTAATTAAACAAATTGGAAACAAAAGATAAATCGTTCAGAGATAAAATATCCACAACAGGAGATAAAGGAGAACGAGTGTGGGTATATGCCGATAAACCCAAAGGAAAACTTACAAACTACCGATTTCTAACAGCAATAATTCTTATAGTTTTACTTTTCGTTGCTCCTTTTGTAAAAATCAATGGAAATCCTTTGATTTTACTGAATTTTCCTGAACGTTATTTTGTGTTTTTTGGTACATATTTCTGGCCTCAAGATATTTACATTTTGTTTGTACTTGTATTGTCGTTTCTAGTTTTTGTTCTGCTTTTTACTGTTACATTTGGGCGAATTTGGTGTGGTTGGGCTTGTCCACAAACTATTTTTATGGAAATTGTTTTCCGTCAGATAGAGTACCTGATTGAAGGAAATCCTCATAAGCAAAAACTACTTGATAGCAAGCCTTTAGATTTTGAAAAATTCTGGAAAAAATCGCTTAAACATTTAATCTATTTTGCAATTTCTTTTTTAATTGCGAATGCTTTTCTGTCGTACATCATAGGAATTGAATCATTGTCAAAAATTGTAACTGAACCTCCTCAAAATCACATAAAAGGGCTTATTGCAATTACAATTTTTTCAGGAATATTTTATTTCGTTTTTGCAAAATTAAGAGAACAAGTTTGTTGCTTCTTTTGCCCTTATGGTCGATTACAGGGCGTTTTAATTGATCCCGATTCAATAATTGTTGCTTATGACTATAAACGAGGAGAACCAAGAGGTAATAATGTAAATTCTGGTGATTGCATAGACTGTAAACAATGTGTAAAGGTTTGTCCTACGGGAATTGACGTAAGAAATGGCTCACAGCTAGAATGCGTAAATTGTACTGCTTGCATTGATTCTTGTAATGCTGTAATGTCCAGAATAGGAAAGCCTAAAGGCTTAATTCGCATGGCTTCTGAAAATGAAATTCAGTTTGGCAAAAAACTCAGATTTACACCAAAGATAATTGCTTATATGTCAGTTTTCGTTGTATTAATTTCTACAGTTTTCTTCCTTTTTAATAATAGAAAAAGTATTGAAGCCACAATTTATCGAACGCCAGGAACTGTTTATCAGGTCAATGGTGATAGCACATTGAGCAATTTGTTTAGTTTTAAAATTTTAAATAAAAAACGTGAAAACTTAAATATTGAACTTAAATTAATTAATACTGATGGCAAATTGCAAATAATGGGAGAAAATCCATTTGTTCTGCATGAAGGACAAGCAATGGAAGGACGATTTTTTGTAATTTTACAAAAAGAAAAAGTTAGTAAACAGAACAGCAAGATAAAAATAGAAGTTTTATCGAACGGAATTGTTGAAAGCGAAAAAGAAGTGAATTTTATTTCAGAATAAGAAAAGAAAGTACTTAAAATGACTTAAGTTTTGAGTACTTAAAGTTAAAATGCAAAACGATTAATGTGAGACATGGATTACAATATTAAGGAGATTATTGATTTTAGATGCTGAACAAGTTCAGCATAATCGGAAAGTCCCGTGGTTAGTAATGCTGAATTTATTTCAGCATCTTTCAACTTGTTTCAGTATCTAAGATTTTTTTTACAGCATTTTTTGATAACTTAAATAAAAATATAAATAATTTTAAATAATATAACTTTAGACAATTAAGTCACTTTAAACTTTAGTCACTATCAAAATGAAATTTAACTGGGGAAACAGACTCGCAATATTCATAATACTTTATGTGTTGATAATGATAGGCTTTATCTTCTTTTTTGTTAGCCAAAAAGTAAATCTGGTTGAAGAAAATTATTATCCAAAAGAGCAAGCATTTCAGCAACAAATCGAAAAACAAAAAAACTCTGCATTTCTTACCGAAAACATTGATATTCAAGAATCAAAAGAAGGAATTAATATAGTGTTTCCGAAAATTGATAGCAACGACAGTATTCAGGGTAAAATTACATTTTACCGCCCTTCTGACCCCGAAAAAGATGTGAATTTTCAAATTCAACCAGACACTAGTCTTTCACAATTTATTTCTTATGACAAATTATTTTCAGGAAAGTATAAACTACTGATTGACTGGGAGCTTAATAATGTTAAGTATTATTTTGAAAAAGTTATTGTAATTCAGAAATGATGGAATTATTATCAGCATTAACGTTAGGACTTTTAGGAAGTTTCCATTGTGCCGGAATGTGCGGACCAATAGCATTAATATTACCTTTTCCAGAAAATAGCAAATGGGCAAAACTTTATGGAGGACTAATTTATCATCTGGGTAAAATTCTTAGTTATGCTTTGTTGGGGATTATTTTTGGAAGCATTGGTTCAGGTATTTCGTTAAGCGGATTTCAATACAATATCTCATTTATAATGGGAATTTTAATGATAGTTTTTGCGTTAATTCCTATGGTTTTCAAAAATAGCACGTCACTTAATATTCCATTTTTGAATGTATTAAAAGTTAAACTTGGAAATTTATTAAGCGTAAAAAAATATAACTCGGTTTTCTTAATTGGAGTCTTAAATGGTTTTTTGCCATGTGGTTTGGTTTATATTGCATTAGCTGGTGCAATTTCTTCAGCTTCAATTTATAAAGGAGCATTATTTATGACTTTTTTTGGATTAGGAACATTGCCAATGTTACTTGCAATTAGCATAATAGGATCTTCATTAAGCTTAACTATAAGAAAAAAAATAACCAGATTTATTCCACTTACTATAATTCTTATTGGAGCTTTATTTATTCTTCGAGGTTCACGTTTAGGGATTCCATATTTAAGTCCTGACGCTGATTTGAAAATTGAGAAGCATGCTGAAAAACCGGCTTGTTGTAAGCATCACAACAATAAATAAATACCTGCAAATCTTTAAATATTGATTTATATCAATTTATTTTAAAACATTAAACAGCATTGTTTTTATTTAGAATAAATATTAATAAGTATTTTTGTACCAAAATAATAAATTATGTCATTAAGAAATAAATTATTACTATTAATAATAGTACCGGTTGTATTTAGTACAATAATAGCAATTGTAGTTGCTTCAATGAAACTTCGTTCGGAAGGTGAAGATGCTTTAAAAGAAAAAAGCACCGCAATTCTATCACGTATGGAGGCTGTAAGAAAGCATATTGCAGAACTTGGAACAATTAAAAGAACAGCAGAAGATCTTATTGTCTTACATCCTGATGGAAAATTGAGCGATAAAGAAAAAGAATATGTATTAAATCAAGTTCCAATTGTTGCTTCGTGGAAAGTTGGCAAGGATAACGCTGCAGAAGAGCATTATTCATTCAGAATTGCGGCACAAAATCCAAGAAACGAAAAAAACAGAGCAACTCCTCAGGAAGAAGAGTTTATAAAACAGTTTAAAACAGAAAACTCAACTACCATTGTTCATAAAGACGATGCTACAAATAGTCTTTGGGTTATGCGACCTATTTATTTGAGCGAAAAGCAAGGATGCTTGAGTTGCCATGGTCATCCATCAACAAGTCCTTGGAAAAACGGAAAAGACCTTTTGGGTTACAATATGGAAGACTGGAAAGATGGCGATTCGAGAGGAATGTTTGTCATAAAATCTGACTTAGCTCCATTACAAAAAAGAATTGATAGTGCAATAATCAATATAAGTATTTGGGGAATTTTAGTCGGATTATTAGCTGTTGTAATAGCCTTAACTTATATCAGAAAAATTATTTCAGCAATTAAGCAAATAATCAATGTAAGTCAGAAAGTTGCTGAGGGCGATTTACAGTCAGTAGTTGAAATTAACTCAAATGATGAATTGGGTGAACTTGGACAATATATTAATAAAATGTCTGATGACTTAAATCATGTTTTATTTCAAACCAGAGAGCTTGCCGAAAATTTGTCGTTAGCAACTAAAGAAATATCTGCAAATTCAAATTTAATTTCAGAAGGAGCTCAAAATCAGGCAGCACAATTTGAAGAGCTTGCAAGTTCAATTGAAAGTTCAGCAACAAGTTCTGATAATGCAAATACAATTTCGATGAAATCGTCGAAAGAAGCTGATAGTGCTCAAATTAGTATGAACAATTCTATGAAAGCAATGATTGAAATTCGTGATAGTTCAAGAAAAATAGAAGATGCTATTACTATTATTACAGATATTGCATTTCAAACAAATATACTTGCATTAAACGCTGCTGTTGAGGCAGCCAGAGCAGGAGAACACGGAAAAGGATTTGCAGTTGTGGCTGCAGAAGTAAGAAAATTGGCAGAAAAAAGTACAATATCTGCAAACGAAATTAAAGATGTAATTTCATCAAGTCGTACTTTAATTGAAAATGGTGTAAATATTTCGAACGATGCATCTGCAAAGATTAAAAGTATAATCGACTCCGTTAATGTTATTGCAAATGAATTAGAAACAATTTCAAATGCTGCAAAAGAACAATCTGATGCAATGGATACAAATAATCAAATTACAACATCGAATGCTGCATCAGCAGAAGAACTTGCTGCATCGGCCTCAACTCTTGCCGATCAGGCTGAAAATCTAAATTCAATTATTGCGAAATTTAAATTAAAGGATGTAAGTTAGTGGTATGAAGATTATATTTGTAAAAAGCAGATTTAATTTTAAGTCTGCTTTTTTTATTAGCTAAATTCAAGTAAGTTATGCAACTTTTAAAAGGAAATATGGTTATTCTATCACTACTAACCGACTAAATTCTT
>MEND01000265.1:0-14855 GCA_001768975.1 Bacteroidetes bacterium GWA2_31_9
CTTCCTTTTAATAATATTTTACTGTCGTTATTATACGAAAAAGCAAAAATATCATCGCAACAAGTTTCTAGTTTTCCGGTGATAGTGTCGGTTCGGTTCGATATTAAATAACCAGCCTGATTTTTAATTACATAAAAGAAATCGTCGAAGCCTGAATTTAAAGGTTTTCCAATGTTATTTGAACTCGACCATTTTCTTTTCTCGCCATAAGTTTTGAATATATCGAATCCGCCAAGTCCTTTGAAACCATTGGAACTGAAGAATAAGCAATGCGAATTAGAGTCGTAAAAAGGAGTTATTTCATCTAATTTTGAATTGATTTTGCCTCCAAGGTTTTTTGGCTCGGTAAACATCTCATTTTTAATATCATATTCCGAAAACCAAATATCAAGCCCACCATATCCGTAAGGTCTGTCAGATGAAAAATAAATTATATCTGCATTTTTTGAATTTGTAGCCACACATGGATGTTTGCTTGTGTAATTTGCTAAATTTATTGGCTTTTGCAATTGTATTGGACTTGTCCAATTTTCTGAATTTTTAGATGTTACATAAATTTCACAAATTGTTTTGTTTTGCCAGTTTTCTTTACAAACTGTGAAGTAAAATCTTAAACTGTCTTTTGAAAAACTTCCACTCCCAACCGAATATCCCAAGTTGCTTAGTGCTTCAATGACATTATCTGATTTAGTCCATTTATCATCACTTTTTGATGCTTCATAAAATGAAAAAACATTCTTTTCATTATTATAAGTTGAGTAGATGAATTTGTTTTCGTCGATTATAATTGGCGAAAATTCTGCTCCTGAATTATTAATCTCGTTGTCGATTCTTGTAATTTGAACATTATTTGTGATGCTATCAACATCAATACCTGCTATTTCTGCTTCAATTTCTTTACGGTTTTGAGAATAAAATTTAGAACGTCTTCCTGTTTTTTTAAATTCCGAAAACTGATTTTTTGCTTCAGCCAATCGACCATTGTATTTTAGCATTTTTGAATAATAGTATAAAGCCGATACGTTTTTCGCTTTATTCAATTCATAGCTTTTTAAAAACTTCTCAGAAGCCAACGAATATTCTCTTTTTTCGTAATATGCCATTCCAAGTTTATAAAATGCTTTGTCGTCTTTTGGGTTGATAAAACATAAGTGTTCTAAAAGACTAATAGATAAGTCTATATTACTTATTCTTTGAGCACTTTTAATAAACTTTTTTGTTTGAGAGGCATTTAAACTTTCGATGCTTAACTGTCCTGAAATTGTATTACTTACAAGTAATAAAATTGTACTAGTGAAAATTAAAATCTTACGCATTTGTTTTTTGATTTATTAATGTTACTATATATACCTTTCCAGATGAATGACAACTCTAAAGCATTTTTCAGACCTACCATTCGGGCAATTTTTGAAATTCCTATGTCATAATTTATTCCTACAAGGAAATTGCTGACTTCAACTCCTGCCGACAAAACTATTGATTCGTTAAATTTAAGTCTGCCAGTTCTTAAATATACTCCACCAGTAATATCATAATCCTTTAGTTGATCGTGTTTATAAATGTAGCCTATAGATGTTCCAATTGTTGTTTGATTCGACGATTGTTGTGTTGCAGAGTAAATGTAAGGAGTTAAATAAAATTTTGTACTTAAACCAATTTTTGATTCAATGAATAAAGCATTTTTCTTAAATATTGTGTAATCTAAGTTAATAAAACTTGAAACCGGAATATTTATGTTATGATATGAATAACCGATTGTGAATTCTTTTCCATTAAATTTTTTACTAAATCCTAATCCAACATTGAACACATAAGCCGACATTTTGCTTCTTATTATTTCATCATCAGTAGCAAATTCAGGATTGAAATAACCCGACGACATATCGAATTGGTCAGGAAGCGTCATGTTGTTATTGTTAATGCCTTTTTGCAAATATCCGGCTTGAATACCAATATGATATGTATCATTTTTAATTTCTTTATGATATGCTAACGAAGCTGATATGTTATTTGAATAATAATTATTGCTTCCAGATGTTTCTCTGATAAAAAATAAACCCGAACTTATGTTTTCATTATATAAATAGAACTGACGATCGTAACCTGTAAAATAACTATTATAAGGCTCACCGAACGATTTCCATTGGCATCTGTAATTGTTTATAAATCTCCAATCGTTCTTACTAAGTCCAGTATTAATAGGATTATTATATAAAGATGTTGTGTGATGATTGCTAAAAAAGCTATCTTGTGCCGATAAGAATTTTCCCAAAAGTATTAATATAAATAATACTATAAATTTTATGTCTTGCTTTGTGATTTCCATATCTACTAATTTTAACATATCAAAAATATGCAAGAAAAACCGCCATAACTACATAGTAATCATGTATTTTTATTTTCAGTAAAAAGGATTAGTGTTTTTGGACATTCTTGCAAAAAAATTAAGTAAAAACACTTACATTTAATTTTAAAAAAAATACGTGTAAACCGTCTTTTAAATAATGTATTGTGATTGTAATTTTATACCAATTAAAAGACAAATAAGATGAAAACAATTGCAACCATATTTTTAATAGCTATTTCGGGTTTTCTTTTTTCACAAAATAAAATTGAAAATGATGAAAAAATTATATCTACAGGTACTGAAAATGAGAATTATATAGCCTCATTAACTTCGTTTGATTTAAAATTTGTAGAAAATAAACTATATTTCAATTGGACTGTAAAAGGCGAATCAAAAGATTGCCTGTATATTATGGAAAAATCTATTGATAACAAAAAGTTTTCAAGAGTAGGAATTATTATAGGTGTTGGAGTTCCAAATGATAAAATTGATATATTATATTGTTATAATGACACTAATTTATCTTTAAACATATCATATTATAGAATTAAACAATTGTATGAGAATGGAAAAATAAGATATAGCGACACTAAAGTTTTTGAAAACCCCACAATGCAATACGTTGCTGATTACTTAAAAAAATAAGATTATGATTAAAGTATTATTGGTAGAAGATCACAAAATCCTCAGAGATGGCTTAAAAGCTGCTTTATCAGGAAATAAAGAAGTTAAAGTTATTGGTGAATGTGAAGATGGAAATTTGGTTATGGAATTTCTTGAAAAAAATGAAGTAGATGTGATTATGATGGACATAAAAATGCCAATTATGGGTGGCATTGAAACGACTCAACAAGTCAATGAAAAATATCCAAATATTAAAATTCTTGCATTATCTATGTATAATGAAGAGGCATATATTATGAAGATTTTTAAGGCTGGAGCATCTGGTTATATTCTGAAAAATACAAGTATAGCTGAAATGATTGAAGGTATTAAAAAGGTATATGCCGGGGAAATATTTTACAGCTTAGAAGTTGCCAACATTATGGTTTCTAAGTATATGAACAAAACCATCAAGGCAAAATCCAAAAATACTTCAATTACAATTGATGATTTAACCAAACGAGAAAAAGAAATTATTAAATTGATTTCTAATGAATTTACCAATCAGGAAATTGCTGACAAACTATTTATTTCAGCCAGAACAGTTGATACACATCGCAGAAATTTGCTTCAAAAGTTAGGTGTAAAAAATACAGCCGGACTTGTAAAGTTTGCTATGATTAATGAGATGTTGTGATTAAATTAATTTTTTTTTGAAAAAATATAAAAAGTAAAGGCTTACAATTGTAAGCCTTTTTTTTTGTGACCCAGGAGGGACTCGAACCCCCAACCCTCAGAGCCGAAATCTGATATTCTATCCATTGAACTACTGAGCCGTGTTGCAAAGGTAACAATTATTCTAAAATATAACAACCCGGAAGTTCTTCATGGTCTAAAATTTTGACATTGTTTTTTATGTTTCTGATTTTCAGAAATATAAATAAGTCACCCGAAGAGCCTGTAATGAAAATGATACTATAAATTAAAAACCATGAATTTCCACTGTAAAACGAATATAATAGCGGAATAATACCTAATGTAATTAATGGTGTTAGAAGGCTAAGTTTATATGTAAACGAACTTATAGGTTTAGTGCAATGAATATATGGTATTCCCAAATTCACTTTAAATCCAGCTTTTATAAATTTAATATTTATTTTTCCTAAAAATAGAATTATTAAAGCATGTAAAACCTCATGAAATATAATGCTTAAAATAAAAATTGGGATTGTAATTAAGAGATTAAAAACGAATCTTTCTAAGCCTATTATTAATAATTTAAAATCCCAAATAAGGATAAAGTGGCTAAAGAAAATGATTGATGAAATTGCAAAAACTATAATACCAAAAACGTTTGCTTTATTTATGCTAATACTTATTTCTTCTTTAATTTTCAATAGTTTGGAATTTTTTGGAATAAACTTATAATAAGGCATTTAGATTGCCACGTCCTTTAGTCGTGGAAATAATTAAAACATATTAAATCAGGGCTTTAGCCCTTTAATGATGGTTTAAAATAAAAATGTACCGACTTTTAGAGACTGTTTAAATTTATTGTTTTCTATTGATTATACTGATTAATAATGCCACGAAGTCACAAGACCTGTTCCGATTTATCGGAAAACACAAAATCCCACAAAAAAGAATTACATAAGTAAAAGGCTGATTTGGTGAATTTTCGTGTTTTGGTGTTTTAGTGGCATAAGCATATAATAAAAAGTTCATTCTAATTTTAAACAGTCTCTTATACAAAAAATTATTTCTTAGTTTTAGTAAGACTTAATACCTTAAATTCGATTCTTTTGTTTCTAGTTCTCCCTTCTTCAGTATTATTAAAACCAATAGGAACAGTATCTCCATAACCAGTTACAGTTAGTCTTTTATCACTTATTCCATTAGATGTCAGGTAGTCTGCAACTGCTTTTGCTCTTTTGATAGAAACTTCCATATTTGTAGAATGGTCTCCAAGATTGTCGGTATGACCAGAAATTTCAATTTCAATTTTCTTATTAACTTTTAAAAATTGAACAAATCTGTTTAACTCAGGATTAGATTCAGTTTTTAAAGCTGATGAACCGTCATCAAAGAAAATATTGTTTAATCTTACTACTTGATCTACTTCGATGGGTGCAAGGAAAAGGTTTTGTTCGTCAATCTCCTTATATTCAGCTAAATCAGTTACGTCAAGAAATTGTGTAACGCTGTAATATCCTTCTGCAATTGCAAAATAACCATATTTTTTTCCGTAAGGTAGAATAATTTTATAATCACCATTTCCAGGATTTGACCGTGCAATACCAGCTTCTGTTCCTGCTGGTAATATTTCGTAAATAATTCGTGCAGCTACAGGTTTCATGTTACGTTCGTTTAATGCTTTACCCATTACCAGCATTACAGGTTTAACATGTTGTGAAAATACAGCAATATTAAAAAGCATTAATAAGCTAAAAGATAAATTTACTTTACACATTTTGATAAATTGAAGATTCTTATTCATTTATATTTTTTAGATATGCAAATTTAAAAAATATAATGTAACTCTGTTTTGAAAGAGACTAGTCTTTTAAGGAAAACAAGTAAAGATAAAAAAGCTTATCTATAAATTACCAATTTATTTGTTCTAATAGTTTTATTATTAATAATTACAGAATAAAAATATATTCCGTTAGATAGATTGGATGTGTTAAATTGTATTGTTCCTCTTTTATCTGATGTTTCTTTACTTAATATTTCAGAACCTAGAACATTATGAATTTTTATTTGGGCAATTGCATTTCCAATTAAATTATAATCAATTGAAAAATTGTCTTTTACTGGATTTGGATATGGTTCTGAAAAAGCAACTTCATTGAGGTTTAGGTTTTCAATTCCAAGTGTAATATTATAATTAAGAATTATTTGAACAGAATCATTTAGGTTATTGCTGTCGAAAAATGTATATGCAATCTCAGATGTTCCCTCGTGACCATTTGGTGAAAAATAACCAATAAAGTCATTACTGCCCGATGAAGTATCTATTGACGCTATATTTAAAGAATCGGTAGAAACCATTGATGATGGCGAATTTTCATTAACCCATTTAAAATAGCTTGAAGTGCCTGAAATTGAACTGATAACTCTTTTTTTAACTTTTATATGTTTTGAATAATCACTGTTATTTGCAACACGTAGAGTAAAAGAAATCAATGACGTATCAGCATTAGCATTAATATTAATTGTGTTATTAGTAATGTTTGATAAATTATTATTAAATAAATGAATACCCAATGGTGTATGAAAATTAATTGTAACAAATACTGAGTCAGTTACATCTCCATTATTAAATGCTACATAAGTAATTCTTGTGATTCCTGTTTTTCCAGAAGGTTGATAATCACAGCTTAAATCATCAATTGGAGCAGTTATACTGCCTCCTGGAATACTTAAAAATTGAGCAGATTCATACGTGGTTGAAGGCCAACATTGTATCCAGCAAAAATAATTAGTAGTTCCAGATAAAGTATCTATTTCAATTTTCTTAACTTTAACTCTAATTTGTGAAGTAGAATTATTTTTAACACTAATGTGGGCAGCCATTAAAAATTCGTCAGGCTGAGCATATAAATCTATAGTAGTACCTGAAATATCAATTCCATCTCTATTGAAAAGACTAATGTTTTGTGAATAAACAAATTGTGCAAATATTATTAGTATTAGTATAAGTAGATTTGTTTTCATAAAAAATAGCATTAAAATGTGTCATAAAGGTATTGATATTATTTTTTTTAACAAATTTTTATCAATGAATAGGTCAAAATGTTAAAAAAACTTTAGTTTTATGAAATTTTTAAAATTGTATAATTATGAAGAAAATTTACTTGAGTTTAATTTTTGTCTATGTTGCATTTATATTGAATGCTCAAACGGTAATTCTATCTGAAAATTTTCAATCTGCAAGCGGTTCAACTCCTCCTACAGGATGGACAAGAACTCAAGCAACAGGTTCAAATGGATGGAAATTTGGAACTAGTCTTGGAAGTCAGTATTGGGTAGTGCCTGCTCATACAGTTTATGCTGCTTCAAATGATGATGATTGTAATTGTGATATGAGTCAGGATTTTTTAATTTCACCTGTTTTAAATTTAACTTCTTACTCAAGTGTAATTTTGACTTTTCAAGCTTTTTTTACTGGAGAATATAGCTCTACTGCTTATGTAAAAGTTAGTACTAATGGAGGAACTTCATGGACAACAGCTTCAACATTATCACCATCTGGGTTATGGCAATCTGTTAGTGTTAATTTAACTGCTTATGCCGGACAAAGTAATGTAAAAATAGCATTTTATCATAACGATAATGCTGATTGGGCTTCGGGTTTTGCAATTGATGATGTTAGTATTATTCAACCTATGGATTATGACCTTGCTATGTTAGAAATTTCGACTAATGAATTTCAACAAGTAGGTAGTTTTGATGTTACAGGAGTAATTCAAAATAATGGAGGTCAAACAATTAATACTGCTGATTTAAATTGGCAAATTGATGGAGGTGCTGTTAATACTTATAATGCAAGTTCATTAAATATTACACCAACTTCTACAAAGGCTTTTACTCATAATATTCAAGCAACTTTAGGAGTTATTGGGACTTATCAATTAAAGGTTTGGGTTTCAAATCCAAATGGAAATGCAGATATGCTGAATACTAACGATACTTTATCGAAAACAATAAATACTTTATCAACTATTCCAACTAAAAAAGTTGTAATAGAAGAAGCAACTGGTGCATGGTGTGGTTATTGCCCTGATGGTGCAGTAAAATTAATGCAAATATTACAAGCTTACCCAGATGATGCAATTGGTTATGCTATACATAATGGTGACGGAATGGCATTTACTAATGGTAATACCATCAATACTGCTTATATTTCAGGATTTCCTTCGGGTCTTGTTGATAGATTTAAGTTTGCTGATGCTTCTTCAGTAGAACAAGATAGAGGTGAATGGATGACTAGAGTTGGCGAAAGATTATCGCATATAGTACCAGTTTCAATTGATTTAACTAACTCATATAATCCAACTACCAGAGCTTTAACAGTAAATGTAACTGCTGAATTTTTTGGTAATTCTCAAGGTGATATAAGATTGAATTGTATAATTGTAGAGGATAGTGTTACAGGTTCTGGTTCGCAATATGATCAGGTAAACTATTATAATACAACAGCTAGCCATCCAATGTACGGACTTGGCGACCCAATTTTAGGATACCAACATAGACATGTTTTAAGATCTTTGCTTGGAGGTTCATGGGGAACAGCAGGTATTATTTCCTCATCTGTTTCGGCAGGGCAAACATTTACAAAAACTTACACTACTACCTTAACTTCTACTTGGAATGCCAGCAGAATTAAACTTGTTGCATTAGTTCAAAGATATAATGCAAATTCAGATTCAAGAGAAATTTTAAATGCATCAGAACATGAGCTTACAATTGTTACAGGAATGGAAAATATTACGAACAATGTTATATGGTCTGTTTATCCAAATCCTTTTTATAATATTACAAACGTTTCTTATGTGCTTGAAAATGAATCAGATGTTAATATAAGTGTATATGATAATACTGGAAAGCTTGTTTATAATCAAATCAATGGCAAAATGTCAGCAGGTAATCATTTTACCGATATTGATGGAAGCGAATGGAGTGCAGGAATGTATTTGATTCAAATTAGAGCAGGAGAATCAGTATTTTCTAAAAAAATTATTCTTAACAAATAAAATATGAATCAAAATGCCAGAAAACTTTTCTGGCATTTTTTAATTAAACTATATATGAAACATTCATGACTTAAAAGACACACTAGGAATTAATTATTTAGAGTCTGTCTATAATGTCCGAGCTATACACATGCTGGCTCAAACACTCCACGAGTGTTTGCCCTGTTATTCTTGTTTTTAAAAACCAGTCATTTACCAAAGTAAATTTCTGATTTTCAAAACTTCGAAAGCCTCGAACTCGAACATTATAGTTCAGCCTCTCGACTTTATGAACAGACACTATTTAGAGATTTAGAAATTTAGAATGAAAGAATGAACTACTTAACCAACTTCTAACTTCAAACCTCAAACCTCAAACCTCAAACCTCAAACCTCAAACAAAATATAAACACATGAAAACAATTTTAATTACAGTTTTAGTCCTATTTTTTTATAATGTAACTTTTGCTCAGGATGTTAAAACAATTCCTTCTGTTGATGTTAAAGATTTAACAGGAAAACCATATAAAACATCAGACATTTCAAACGATGGAAAACCAATAATTCTTAGTTTTTGGGCAACTTGGTGTAAGCCATGTGTAAAGGAACTTACTGCTATTGCAGAGCATTACGAAGATTGGCAAGAAGAAACAGGAGTGAAGTTATATGCTGTTTCAATAGACGATTCACGTAGTATGGCTCGTGTTGCACCTTTTGTTAATGGAAAAGCATGGGATTACACAGTCTTATTAGATCCAAATGGTGACTTTAAACGTGCATTAAATGTTATAAATGTCCCTCATACTTTTTTAATTGATAAAGATGGGAAAATTGTATATCAACATACTACATTTGCAGATGGCGATGAATTCAAACTTTATGAATTAGTTAAAAAAGTTGCCAAAGGAGAAAGTATTTCGGAATAAAAATAATTTAGTAATCGCTTCAGTTTGATATGAAATATATTGTAATCATTGTATTTTTAATTACTTTTTTTAATGCTTTAAATATAAAAGCTCAAGAAAAAGAGACCGGACAAATAAGTGGGAATTTGCAATCAGATATTCAGTTTTATCGAGAAGATTCTGCTATTGGAGCACCATTTGTCCCAGAGCGTTTACTGTCAAATACTTATGCAAATGTTAATTACATTAAAGGCAAATTCTTAGCAGGTGTCAGATTTGAATCATATTTAAATACTCTTAAAGGTTTTGATTCCAGAAATACTGGTGTTGGATTTCCATACAGATGGGCTTCGTATGATGCTGATGATTTGAATGTTACTGTTGGTAGTTTTTATGAACAATTCGGTTCAGGTTTAATATTTCGTTCTTACGAAGAAAAAGCTTTAGGATATGATAATGCCATGGACGGATTGAGATTAAAGTATAAAATTTTTGATGGAATTTATTTAAAAGGAGTGTTTGGAAGACAAAGATTGTTTTTTGAATCCGACTCAAAAGGCTATTCATACTTGCGTAATGGTCAAGGAATTGTAAGAGGAATTGACGGAGAATTTGTTCTAAATGATTGTTTTAAAAAATATTCAGAAAAAAAACTAAGAATTACTTTAGGAGGAAGTTTTGTAAGCAAATATCAAAAAGACAGCGACCCTGTTTATAATCTTCCTGAAAATGTTGCAGCAAGTTCGGGACGAATTAATATTGGTTACGGCAAAGTTAGTTTGTCGGGCGAATATGCATATAAAATTAACGATCCTTCGTCGGATAATAATTATATTTATAAAAATGGCGAAGCTTTATTAATAAATGCTTCATATTCTCAAAAAGGACTTGGGGTTTTTGTCACTGCAAAACGAATCGACAACATGAGTTTCAGATCCGACAGAACTGCTAACTTATCGTCATTAAATATTAATTATATTCCTGTAATATCTAAAAATCATTCATATAGTATGGCGGCTTTTTATCCTTATGCTTCTCAGCCAAATGGCGAAATGGGAATTCAGGGAGAATTAATGTATAAAGTAAAAAAGCAAACTCTATTAGGTGGCAAATATGGAATGTCAGTTGCAATTAATTATTCGGTAGTTCAAGGCATTGAACAAAGTGCAATTAATGATACAATATCAATTAATCAAACCGGAACATTAGGCTATAATTCAGATTTTTTTGGAATTAGCGATAATGGTTATTATCAGGATTTTAATATCGAAATATCTAAAAAAATCAGTAAGAAATTTTCAATGATTCTTACATACCTAAATT
This sequence comes from Bacteroidetes bacterium GWA2_31_9, assembly GCA_001768975.1. Classification (GTDB taxonomy): domain Bacteria; phylum Bacteroidota; class Bacteroidia; order Bacteroidales; family GWF2-33-38; genus GWA2-31-9. The sequence continues at coordinate 10,914 of MEND01000265.1, forward strand.
TGATGTACAATTATGATGTTTTGAGAGGTGTGTCGGGTCATGGAAAATTCTTTTCAAATATTGGAATAGCAGATTTGACTTATAAAATTAAGGAAAATAAATCGATAAAACTTGAAATGCAACATTTATATACTGAGCACGATTTAGGAAACTGGGGAATGGCGTTAGTTGAGTATTCAATTGCTCCAAAATGGTTTTTTTCTATATTAGATATGTATAATTATGGAAATCCTGACAGTGCTAAACAATTACATTATTTTTCTGCTTCAATCGGGTTTGCAAAAAAAGCTAATCGGTTTCAGATTAGTTATGGACGACAACGTGAGGGAATAACCTGTGTAGGTGGTGTTTGTAGAAATGTTCCTGCTTCAAATGGATTAACTTTATCAATAACTAGTAGTTTTTAAAATATTTATGTTTAGAATAATTAAAAATAATGCATTACTTCTTTTAGTTATCACAGTTATTTTTTCGTGTGATAAAATTGAAGAACCGTATATGGTAAAATCTACCAATGTCAATAATATTGATACAAGCACACATTTTAGAAGGATTTTAATTGAAGATTATACAGGACACACATGTGGAAATTGCCCTCGTTCGCACGAAAAGCTACAAGATTTAATTGAAATTTATGGTAATAAATTAGTTCCAATTTGTATGCATGTTGGCTCTTTTGCTAAACCTTATTCAGGCACTAAATATTCAACAGATTATAGAACTCCTGCGGGAGACGAATTAAGTCAATTTTTTGGAAATGATAATGCCGGATTGCCAAATGGAATGATAAATCGTTTTTCATTAGATGGAAATGTTACTCTAACTCATTCAGTATGGCAACAAGTTATAGATTCATTATTAAATATTGAACTTGAAGCTGATGTTAAAATTACAAATACTTATAATTCTGTTGCAAATTCGTTAGACGTAAGTGTTGTAGTAACTTCATTAACTGATATTTCTTCTAAAATTAAATTAGCAGTTTATCTTAAAGAAGATAGCCTTATTTCATGTCAAATGGATTATGCCCATAATCCTGTTGATATTATAGATTATACACATAAATACGTTATGCGTGGAGCAATTAACAGTACTTGGGGCGATGTAGTTGGTGAAACAGGAATGAGTATGAATCAAAGTATTACAAAAACTTATTCATATACTCTTAATTCTGCTTGGAATGCTTCTCATTGTAAAATAGTTGCATTTGTATATTACGACGATACAAAAGTTATTATTCAAGCTGATGAGCAGTCGGTGCTTTAGGTTTATTCCAAAATTAAGTCAACCAATTTACTTTCAAACTCCAATAACGTTGTTTTTAATGAGCTATCCCCGTTAAGTCCATAATTTGCAAAGAAAACCATAGTTGCATTTTTTTCTGGAAAATAAAATAAAAAAGCTGAGTATCCTAAGTCTTTGCCTGTATGACCAATTCCATAAGTCTTTTTGTTAGTATATTTCTTTACAATGCCTACACCTGTGTAATAATCATCATCTTCGCGAACAAAATCTAACATTGCATTCAAAGATTCTTGACTTAGAATAGTTTTATTAATCAAAAGTTCTTTAATAAAATGATGCAAATCGAAAACATTAGAATAAATTCCACCGTAACCATTACCACTTCCTGTAATTAAGTTCGATACGTTCATTATTGTTCCATTATTATGCAAATCGTAATATCCTTGTGCTGCAGATGATGGAATAGGTTCTCTTCCTTGATAATAAGTATCTGACATGCCAAGTGGGTTAAGAACTTTTTCTCTTAATAATTTATCGTGAGTTACACCAGTTGCTTTCTCAATACACATCGAAAGTAATAATGTGTTTGTACTTGAATAATAAGCAGGATATGGAGCATTTAATTCATAAGCATCTTCGCCATAAACATAGTTTAATAATTCTTCCTGACGCCATTCCTTATTAGGATTATTTAAAACTGCCAAATAAAAATCCGATGATGTAATTACATCAAAAATTCCGGTTGTATGGTTCATCAATTGCTTTAAAGTATGACCTCTTCCATTGGAGATTTTATCAAGAATTTTGGTGTCAATATATTTTTCAACTTCATCATTAATATTGATTTTGCCTTCTTCCTGAAGCTTCAATGTTAAAGTTCCAACTAATAGCTTTGTTATACTTGCGGCTTTAGAAATATGGCAAGGCGAAAACTTTATTCCATGTTCAATATCTGCATATCCCCCTGACGAAACAAACATTCCACTTGAGTCTTCTACCAAAACAGATAATCCTGGAATTCCCATTTTAATATATTTATCAATCAGTTCCTGATATTTTGTCGATTTTGGAACTAGTGAGTTAGTGTTGATGTAGTTGCAATCTATTTCTTTTGTTTCTTCTACATCTTTTTTGCAGCCCAAAAAAGCGAGAATTAATATGCTGTAAATTAATATTTTATTCATTTTCTTTAGTTTTTGATTTTAATGGAATATTTAAACCTATTGCGAAAGAATTATATGGAACCAAAGGCACATAGCTTTTAATAAATGAACCTTGCATAATTGTTCTGAACAACATCAAAAGCTGAAAATCATTTTTCAATTTATATCCCAAACCCCAATCAAGTGTAATCATAAATTGCGGACGACCTTTTAACGTTGATTGTGTTTCATAAACGCCATCACTATTTAATTTCATAATTTTAACATTATCAAATGAATGTAAGTATCCGCCACCTAGTCCAATTTGTAAATCTATTTTATCGTTTAAGAAATATTTATATTCAATTTTAGGAAAAAGTTTGATTGTAGTTTGTATAAAACGATGATAAAATCCACCAATATTAAATGAATACCAAAGCTGACTTTTTTCGCTTTTATTCATTTTCCATTCGTGAAATAAATCAATTCCGGGATGAAATTGACTATAAAATAATTGAGGATAACCCAAAACAGGAAAAGATGTATTATTGTTTGAAATAAGATAACCTGTACGTGATTCCTGAGCGTATATATTTATTGTAATAACAACAAAGGTTAAATAAAAACAAAGCTTTTTTATCATAGAAGTTTCTTTTCAAATTTTCCTTAAAAATAAAGAGATTTAGCAAATGAATAATAAAATTGACAATAATTTATTTTGAAATTTATAAAAATTGTCTTTTAGACAGACTGATGGTTTGGTGTTATTTATTAATCAATTATTGATTTTCAGATACAAAAAGAACAGAAAACACTCAATAAATGCATAGTTTTTTCCGAGATTTAGTTCAACATGGAATATTTGCTGGGCATTGCAGTCCGCTTCCTATGTGTTAGGGTTTATGGCGTTCTATAGTTTTTCAATCTCGTCTTTTGAAAGCCCAGTATATTTCTGAATTGTTTCAGTTGGAACTTTGTCGTTTTTCATTCCTTTTGCAATTTCAATTTTCTCTGTTTTTCTAACTCTATCTTCTGCATCAATTTGCAGTGTCCACATTCTGCTTGCTTCGTTGCGAAGGTTTTTAATGTGATTATTGTAGTTTTGTTGTTCTTCTTCTGTCAATTTGTCGATACGCAAAAGCTCTTTAGCTTCGTTAATTCCTTTGGCTGTGAAGTCGTCTTTTATTTCGTTGTTTTTGAAATAATAAATCCATTCATCAAGAGTATTTGTTGCCTTATCGTTAAACTGATTTACCTTAATTACATAATATTCAGGAAAAATTTGAAACGGTTCAACTTTCCCAAGAAGTTCTTTTTGTTTGTCGGATAATAGTAGCTTATCAGCATTGTGAATACCAACAAAATCAGTCCTGCCGTGATATATATAATCGTTACCTTGTCCAAGGTCAAAGTAAACTACATTAATTGAAAATATTTTTTTAATATCAGAATAAGGCTGTCCAACTGAGATATATTCAGTCAGAACTTTTGAAGTCCCATAAGCCATTCTATGAAAATAGTCATATTAGCTTTGGTTCTGTATCTCAATAATAAT
>MEND01000265.1:14864-15210 GCA_001768975.1 Bacteroidetes bacterium GWA2_31_9
TTTAGAATTTTTCACAAGAATGTCAACACGATTGAATTTGTCATCGTCGTGCTGTTTGTTGCTTTCACTTTCCAAGATTGATTGAATCTGAATATCGTCCTTTAAAAGTTCAGATATGAAACCTTCTAAAACAGTAAAATTCGCCTTATTTCTAAGAAGTCGCTTTATTGCCCAGTCAAATCGTATCAAGTTTCTATTATTCATATCGTTACTTTTTTGCAAAGTTAATATTTATTTCAAACAGTATCGGTTTTGAAGTGCTTTTTTCGCTTTAACCCTAATAGCAGATTATCTAAAAACTTCCAAAATTTAATTTATTGATATAAAATTAATGCGATTTAACGAA
>MEND01000265.1:15235-21206 GCA_001768975.1 Bacteroidetes bacterium GWA2_31_9
GATAATTCTAGTCTTGTTACTAAAGTATAAACAATGTCTGTTTCTTTTAAAGTTTCACCTCTCTTAGCGAATCCCTTTTTACCTGAATAAATTGTGCAACCTCTACCAAGGTTCTCAATAATTGCCAAGCGAATTTCTTCATGTTTATCAGAAATAATAGTTACTCCAATATATTCTTCAATTCCATAAACAATAAAATCAACAGTTTTTGATGCTGAAAGATAAGTCAACATTGCATAAAGTGCTACTTCAATAGAAAAAATATAAGCCCCAATTGAAAATATTATAATATTAAAAATTAAAATAATATCACCAATTGTCAAAGATGTACGTTTTGTAATATAAACAGCAAGTACTTCTGTACCATCAATTACTGAGCCTCCTCTGATTGCAAGACCAATTCCCAATCCTAAAAAAAAGCCTCCAAAAACAGAAATCAATAACTTATCATCTGTAATAGTAGGTAATTCAATAAAATGAACAAATAATGCTAAAATTGAAATTGCAAATAAGCTTCTAAAAGCAAACTGTTTACTAATTGTAGAAAAGCCAATTATTATGAATGGCAGATTTATTACAATCAAAAATATTGATAAAGAGAATCCACTAACTTCTGTTAGAATAAGCGATATTCCTGTAACTCCACCATCAATGAACGAATTTGGAAGTAAAAAACCATTTAATCCAATGCACGCAGAACAAATTCCAACTAAAATCAAAAAATAATCTTTGATAATATGCTTAAATTCAATTGATGTTTTTTGAACTTCTTTCTCAAATTGACTCTTTTGTATTTTTTTATTTTTTCCTAATAAACTTCGTTTTGCTGCTTCAAATATTATGTGTTGAAATAATGGATTCATTAAATTAGCTTATTTCTATACCAAACTTCTTAATTTCGTCAATAAATCCGCTTTTATCATTTCCCTTTTCAAATAAAATTGGCTCGATTCTATCATCTATTTGTCGTCGTAATTTCCATAAAAGAGGAGTTGTAGTAAAGTAATCGCCATTTATTTTGTTTACAATTATTGCAACATCAATATCACTATCTTGATTATTTGTATTTTTGGCGTAAGAGCCAAATAAATAAACTTTATCAATATCAAAATAGTTAGCAAGTAATAACTTAAACTGTTTTAATTTTTTTATAACTTCGATTTTATCCATTGTTGTAATTGTTTTGTTTCAGTTAAAATCTCTTTACATTTAGTTTCGGAAAGGCTTTTTAATAATCTCTCTTTATAGGAAGGATATCTGGCTTCAATATTTAATGGTTCTATTTTATCAATAAAATCTTTTTGTGATTCTGCAAATAAATCGTAAAACTCACCTTTTTTTGCAATGTAAGATAAGCTATGGCTAAATGGAGGTATATCATTTTTCAACTTCCAATATAATGCTTTGAATATTTTTTCAATAGTTTGGTGGCACATAAATCCAACATATAAGTATCTTTTACTTGCTAACATTGCTTCTGCTGTATCATAATCATAATCGGATAATTCCGCCCAATAATCAATTTTATCTATCATTAAAATTTACATTATCTCAAAATTAATAAATGCTTAAATCAAAAACTAAAGTTTTAATATATTTTTCAAAGTTACAACATTTCTACTATTCTGTATGTTTTTAGATTCAGGTGTGTACAAATAATCAATAATATTTTTATTAGAAGCAATTATTTTTCCTCTAACCATTTTTAATGTGCTATTTAATAATTGATTATCTTCAGTAAATCCTTCAGGAAGAATTGTAATCGACGATGGAAGCCATCTTTGTGGGAAAAGCGAGCTAAATTTTTCTCCAGTTCTGTATTGATTTATTTCCAATTCGATATGTTTTAATAATTGCTTGATTCCATCATCAGTTGAAAAATCAATTTTTTGAGAAACAGCGTAGCGTTTTAAAGCTTCTTTATTGGGATAGACAAGGCAAACTGTATATGGATTTTGATTATTGTAAAGCATACATTGTTCAATAATTGGACTATTTGCCACAAATGCTTCTTCGATTCCTTCGGGACTGAATTTTTCGCCATCATCGGCTATTAAAAGACTTTTGAATCTGCCCAAAACATATAAAAAGCCATCAGTGTCAACATAACCCATATCGCCTGTATAAAGCCAGCCATTTTTTATTGTTTCGGCTGTTGCTTCATCGTTTTTCCAATAACCTGCCATTACGTTTTCGCCACGAACTACAATTTCGCCTTTTTCGCCAACTGGAAGCGAATTGCCTTTGTCGTCGCATATTTTTAATTCAAGATATTTTACAATCTTTCCTGATGAACCCATCTTAAACCCATTTGGATTATTTGCCGAAATCACAGGAGCAGCTTCAGTTAATCCATAACCTTGATAAATAGGAATTCCAATCGCAGCAAAAAAACGCTGTAACTCAATGTCTAACAATGCTCCACCTCCAATATAATATTTTAGGTTTCCGCCAAAGCCCTCACGCACTTTCTTGAAAATTATTGAATCGAAAAGGCTGTAAATGGGTTTTAGTAAGGGCTTTAGCCCTTTTCCTTTGTTCCAGCCATTTCCATTATATGTATAGCCAATTTTTAGACCTGTATTGAAAAGCCATTCTACCACTTTTCCTTTGTCGCTAATTCCTTTTTCAATATTTTTTTTAAAATTTTTGGAAAGGGCAGGGACGCTCATTAAAAAATCTGGCTTTGTTTCTTTAATATTAATTGGAATATTTTTCAGAGTTTCCATCGGAGAATCGCCAACTTTTATCGCAGCTAGGCTTGCTCCACAACTCATTAAAGTGTAAATTCCACACGAGTGAGCAAAAGCATGATCCCAAGGCAAAATAAGAAGAGTAATCCAAGTTTCAGGAATATGAAATAAACTTAACGATTGTTCAATGTTTGCTGAATAGTTTCGGTGTGTTAAAATTATGCCTTTTGGGTCGGCAGTAGTTCCCGATGTGTAGCAAATATTTGCATAATCCGATTCCTGAATTGATTTCCAGCGTTCTTCAAATTTTGAAAAATTTTCCTTTAAATATGTTTGACCTAAACTAACTACTTCATCGAATGTGATTTCGTTTTCGCTTGATTTTTCGATATTATCAAATAAAATAATTTTTTCAAGTGATTTTAATTCTGAAACAACAGCTCGAACCTTCTTTACTTGATTTTTTGAAACAATTACCATTCTTGACCCTGAATGTTCTACACGGAAACGAATTTCTTCAGGTTCAGCTAGTTTAACTGATAATGGAACATTAACTGCCCCTGCGTGAAAAATTCCTAATTCGGCAATTACCCAGTTATTTCTACCTTCAGATAAAAGTGAAATTCTGTCACCTTTTTCAATTCCAAGGGCTAAAAGCCCTGCAGCAAAATCGTAAGCTCTGGTTTGTGTTTCATTAAACGACAGAGAAACATACTTATCTTTAATTTTTTCTTGTAAAAATGGTCTGTCGCTGTACTTTTCAACGCAATCCTTAAAAAGGAAATTCAGGGTTTTCATCAATTTACTTGTCTTTATTTGGAGCGACAATTTATGAAAAATCTTTAAACAAACAATTGTTGTTTTGGATTTGGAAATTTAGAATTTAATTGCAAAAGAAAATGTAAGAAAAACACTGAGACACTAAGAACACAGAGAAATACTAATAAGAATGTAATATTTAAGAAGTAAAATTTAATATTTAAAAATAGCTTAGTGAACCTTAGTGTTCTCCTATGTCTTAGTGGTAATAAAAACTGCGTAGCCAACTATAAACTTCAAACTTCAAACTAGAATCTTCCTCAATCCTTCTTAATCACATCGCCAGTTCCAGAAGAGTTAATTGTTGATTTTTCAGGTTTGCCATAATATTTAACATCACCTGTTCCGGTATTTTCGATTTTTAAGTCAGTTTTGGCTTTTATGCTAACATCGCCGGTTCCTGAATTACTAAGTTCAACATAGTTAGCTTCTAAATTTAAAGCAGTAATATCACCAGTTCCAGAATTTTCAATATTTAAATTTTCGATTGTTCCTTCAAGTTTAATGTCGCCAGTTCCTGAATTGCTTATATTTAGTATTTTAGATGACATGTCAAGATAATTTATGTCGCCTGTACCATTGTTTTCAATTGTAAAATTTTCAGAAGATAATTTACTTATTTTTACGTCACCTGTTCCAGAACTTATTAATGAATTTAAATCTTTTACGGTTACATAAATTATAGATTTTGTCGCTTCAAACGATGCTTTAACCTGTATTGATATTGTTAATTTACCCTCAACTTGTTTGAAATATAAAAAATCCTGCAAATTATCATCAGTAACTACTTTAACAGTAGCTTTATCGCCTTGTTTAATCTCAATGTCAAATGATGTGGCATTTTCAATTGAAGAAAAATCTGCAACTTCAATTTCTTTCTCAACTATTTTCCCGGAACCCTTAACCTGAGCATGTGATTGAACTATTACTTTTGCGGCTTCTGTGGCTAATTCGGCAGTGCTTTCAACACAATTTGATAAAAGTAAAATACTAATTGATGCAATTGTTAAAAATATTGATGTTTTCATTTCTATAAATTTTATGGATTATAGTTACAAGATTATGAAATGTTTTTTAAATAATCACTTTGAAATATGATTTTGTTTAAAAGTATTTAATTTTATACTGTATTTTGTAATCTTTGCAATTATTTCAATCTTTACAATTTCCAATTTTAGGAATAAGGATTTTTAGATTTAATATTAAACAAAAAATATAATAATTCTAGTTTTACCTTAATTCCGTAAGTTTATTTGTAAGTGCTTGCAGGTGAAAACACCAGCAAGAGGCATGGTGCATCTGTCAGGTGTTTTCACCAGACTGGTGAGCAGAAGATTAACATATAACTTGCGGATTTAAGGTTTGAATAAAAATTTAAAAATTAAGATTAAACTGCGTAGCAACATCAACCGAGCTTGCGAGCTCAACGAAGTTAAACCTCAAACCTCAAACCTCTTATGAAACCCTTAGAAAATATTAAAATACTTGACCTTACAAGAGTACTTGCTGGACCATTTTGCACAATGTTATTATCCGAACTTGGAGCAGAAGTTATAAAAGTTGAATCTCCTGAAACTGGCGACGACTCTCGTGCTTACGGTCCTTTCAGAAATAATAAAAGTATGTATTTTGTGAGCATTAATCGAGGCAAAAAAAGTATTTCGGTTAACTTAAAATCTGAAAAAGGGAAACAAATAATTCGTGATTTATTAATGGAATTTGATGTAATAATTGAAAATTTTAAGCCCGGAACAATGGAAAAACTCGGATTAGGATATGATGAAATCAAGCAAATAAATCCAAAAATAATTTATGCAGCTTCTTCAGGATTTGGTCACACTGGTCCAGATTCAAAAAAACCTGCGTATGATATTCTTGTTCAGGCAATGGGAGGGATGATGAGTATTACAGGTTGGCCAAATACTCCACCAACAAGAGTGGGAATGTCGGTTGGTGATATTACAGTTTCTTTTTATACAGCAATGGGAATTTTATCTGCATTATATCAAAGGACAATTACTGGATTAGGTCAAAAAGTTGATGTGTCAATGCTCGATTGTCAGTTGTCGATACTCGAAAATGCTGTGTTGCGTTATCAGGCTGATAATGTAGCTCCTAGTCCAATCGGTAATCGTCATCCAACAATTACACCATTTCAGGCATTTCAGGCAAAAGACGATTATTTTGTAATAGCTGCCGGAAACGATTCTATTTTTGTAAAGCTATGCAAAGCAATTAATTGCGAATATTTACTTGACGATGAAAGATTCAAAACTAATGGCAATCGAACAAAAAATTTAAAAGAAATAGATGCAATTTTATCTTCAATTTTCATTACCAAAAATGTTAGCGATTGGGTTGCAATTTTTGATGCTGTTGATGTACCGTGCAGTCCAATAAACACAATAGATAAAGCAATTGAAAACCGTCAGATTAAAGCTCGAAATATGATTGTAGAA
>MEND01000266.1:0-1350 GCA_001768975.1 Bacteroidetes bacterium GWA2_31_9
TTATTAATAAAATTCAGGGCTAAAGCCCTTTTTTTCATATTGTTTTTCCCCGACCTAAAGGTCAGGGTTATACAAATATTAATTTGGAAAGATGTCTACTGAATACCGAATACTGAATACTGAATACCTCTTCAATTATCCTGAATTTTTAATCTTGCATCCTGTATCGTGAATCTTTGCATTATTTTCAAACACAAAATTAATAATAGACATCTTTCCAAAATAAATTTTAAACCTTAGTCCTTATTTTTTTAACCTTAGTAGAAAATATATCATACACAAAACTAACCTTATTACCTTATTTTAATCTCTCAATAAGGTAATAAGGTTAAATCGCAACCATTTATTGATTTCTACTAAGGTTGCATGTAAAAAAATAAGGTTTTTATAAATAATTGTATATAAAAATAGCTATTTGATTAATTTGGAAAGATGTCCAATAACAAATCATCTTTTTTTTCTACTTTTGCGTTTCAAATTAAAATTCAAATAAAAAACCACAAACTAGTTTTATGGATTTAAAAAAGGAAATTAAAAAACGTCGAACGTTTGCAATTATAAGTCACCCAGATGCCGGAAAAACAACACTAACTGAAAAACTTTTACTTTATGGTGGTGCAATTCAGACAGCTGGTGCTGTAAAAAATAATAAAATAAAGAAAACCACTACTTCCGATTTCATGGAAATTGAAAAGCAAAGAGGTATTTCTGTTGCAACATCTGTAATGGCGTTCGATTACAATAATGTTCGTGTCAATATTCTGGATACTCCCGGTCATAAAGATTTTGCTGAAGATACATATCGTACTTTATCAGCTGTTGATAGCGTAATACTTGTTGTCGATTGTGTGAAAGGCGTCGAGGAACAGACTCGTAAACTAATGGAAGTATGTAGGATGCGTCATACTCCTGTAATGATTTTCATTAATAAGCTCGACCGTGAGGGAATTCATCCATACGATTTGCTTGATGAACTCGAAAAAGAACTAAATATTGCTGTTTGCCCTTACACATGGCCGATAGGAATGGGGCGACAATTTAAAGGAGTTTACAACTTACATACTAAGGAAGTAAATATTTATGCAGCAGAAAAGAGTTATGTTACAGATAGTTTATTGAAAACTAAAGATATCAATCATCCTGAATTAAAAACTTTTATTGGAGAAGAAAGCATAAAAACTTTATGGGACGAAATTGATTTTGTTAAAGATATGTTCGAATCGTTCAATATGGATTTGTACAGAGATGGTTATGTCGCTCCATTGTTTTTTGGTAGTGCTTTGAATAATTTTGGTGTTTTGGAACTATTAGAAACATTTTTAGAAATTGCACCTTGCCCCGGAGAAATAA
>MEND01000266.1:1401-4392 GCA_001768975.1 Bacteroidetes bacterium GWA2_31_9
AGAAACTTCGTTTTTCGTCACCAACCAGTTTTATGGCAAATGCTAAAAGCATTGTTGATGAAGCATTTCCTGGAGATGTTGTTGGATTATACGATGCTGATACTTTTAAAATTGGCGATACTCTTTCGGAAGGAGAGATGGTTCATTTTAAAGGTGTTCCAAGCTTCTCACCTGAAATTTTACGTGAAGTTGTAAATCGTGATCCTTTTAAAACCAAACAACTCGAAAAAGGAGTACGACAGCTAACCGATGAAGGCGTAGCACAGTTATTTTTGCAACAACCCGGAAATAGAAAAATCATTGGAACAGTTGGAGAACTTCAGTACGAAGTTATTAAGTTCAGACTTGAGCATGAATATGGAGCAAAATGTACATTTTCGCCACTTCCATTTGTAAAAGCTTCGTGGCTAACTACCGACGACAAAAAAGCACTTGAAGATTTTATGTTAAGAAAATCTTCTGCCGTTGCATTCGATAAAGAAGATAACCCAGTATTTTTTGCCGAAAGCGAATGGATGTTGCGTACTGTAAAAGAAGCATTTCCAACAATTACTTTCCATAGCACTTCGGATTTTAAGTTGGGAAAGAAATAGGCGTTTTAAGCAATTAAAGCGAAAAAGTAAAAATTCAGAATTTATTTTGGATATTTGATAGGTATATACTATTTTTGAAAAAAAAGTTTATAAATCTAATAACTTTAATTATGAAAAAACTTGTACTCTTAACCTCAATTTTATTAGTTATCCTAATAAATTTTGGATTTTCACAATGTGACATACTTGCAAAAAAATATGGTGGTATTAATGACGAAAATTTATATAAACAGGAGAAGGATAGTGTAGGGAATATTTATATATGTGGTACTTTTATGGGAACTACTATTTTTGGGGCAGATACGCTTATTTCTTTTGGCGATAAAGATATTTTCTTTGCAAAATTAGATACTTTAGGAAATGTGTTATGGGTGAATAAGGCTGGAGGGTCTTTTGGTGATCAAATATATGATTTTGTTATAGATAACAATTCGTTTATTTATATTACGGGCAGTTTTAATACAAATGCAACTTTTGGTACAACTAATTTGACTTCATTTGGAGCAAATGATATTTATATTGCGAAATATAATATCGATGGAAATTTTATATGGGCAAAAGGTGCTGGTTCAACAACTGATGATTTTGGTAGTTCAATTGATATATATAATAATGAAATATATTTGACTGGTAATTCACAGAGTAATTCAAATTTTTCCTCTTTAATACTTCAATATCCAAGTACTTTTTTTGCAAAATATGACTTAAATGGTAACATAATTTATGTGCAAAATGCATTTAATATGTACAAATCAATTTCTAGTCCTAAAATTAAAATTAATTCCAATGGTGAGTTATATTTAACAGGAAATTGTTCTTATAATATTACTATTGGCAATGATACAATTCCTATTATCGGGTCAACTGATGTATTATTAGTAAAGTATGACAATACATTTAATTATTTATGGGGAATTTCTGCTGGGGGATCATCTAGTGAAGCTGTAAAATCAATATTAATTGATGAGAATAATGATATATATTTATGTGGTTCATTTCAAGGAACAGCTTCTTTTGCAGGGACTATATTAAATTCTTATGGCAATAGTACTGCCTTTTTAGTTAAATTTAATTCATCTGGTAATATTATTTGGGCAAATCGAGCAGGCGGAACAGGTTTTAGTTATTATGGAGATGTTTTTAACTCATTAAAAATTGATAATCTAAATAATATTATTGTAAATGGAAATTTTACTAATGGAATTCATAATTTTGGGACTTCAAGTTATAATGTAAATACAGAAGGAGGAGTATATGTAAAATATAATCAAAATGGAAATTTTCTTTCATATTATTCAGAAGTTGGTTCATGTTTTTTCGAACAAAACAATAAATTTTATGATATAGGGACTTTTTCTTGGACTAAAAATATTGGAATGACAAGTATTCTGTCTACAGGAGGTTTAGATATACATTTTATTAAATTTAGTAATTTTTCAGAATTTGAAACATATACTCCATCAATTTGCATGGTAACAGTAAATTCATATAATAATTGCAGAATTGCTTGGGAAGAACCTGCAACAACAAGAATAGCAAATTATAAAGTATTTAAAAAAGATGTAATTGGCGATTATAATTTAATTTCTACAGTGCCTTATGGTACGGGATATTTTGTTGATAATACATCGAATCCGGTTCAAAAAACTCAAAATTATAAACTCTCATTATCAGATGTTTGTGGAAATGAAACAAATTTAAGTTACTCACACGAAACTATGCATCTTGTTATTTTTCAAAACCCCGATGATGATTGGTCTTTGATGTGGAGCGAATATTTAGGTGTAAGTTACGAATATTATAGAATTTACAGAGGAACTACTCCTACAACTATGGTTTTAATTGATTCTATAGCAGGAGGTAATGAATATGTTTCATATACCGATATAAATGCACCAACAGGTTATGTTTATTATCAAATAGAAGTTGCTACAGATATTACATGTTCATTAGCAAAAAGTACAACATCATTACGTTCAAATATTGCATATTATGGTCCGGCACCAGGTTCAACTTCAATTGTAGAAAATGATTTTTCTCAGAACGTTTCTGTTTTTCCAAATCCAAATAATGGTAAGTTTTACATTTCGCTTAATGGGTTTTACGAAAAAAATACTATTGTAAAAATTTATGATTATAAAGGAAGCCTAATTGATGAGCGAAGTTTTGAAGATAACAGCAATAAAAATTTTAACCAATTTGATATAAGTAATTATTCAAGTGGCATTTATGTAGTTAAAGTAATAACAAATAATAATGCTTATGTTGAAAAGATTATTAAGAATTTGTAATTTATGCAAATTAAGGGTTGAAAATTAAAAGTCCCATAGGGTGGGGTGACGTAAATCACATATACTTTTTTTTTGCTTTCGTTCTATTTTATTTTAATGAATAAGGT
>MEND01000266.1:4499-27826 GCA_001768975.1 Bacteroidetes bacterium GWA2_31_9
AGGGACAACATATAGGTAGAAAACAAACAAGCCACACAAACAAAATGCCGTAGGCATGAAATATATTTCGTTCCTACGGAACTTATTACTTTAAATGCTTATTTCTACCAATATTCCGTTCCTATTGGAACTACAAATTCAATCCTTAATTCGTATAATTTCTAGAAATTTAAGGTTAAAACATTATTCCAACTTTAAGCGAAACACTGTTTAAAATAACCTTATCTTTTGTGCGGAATTTGGCTTAATAATTCGGGAAAGTCAAGTTGTGTCTGTATTTTTTTGCCGAAAGCGAATGGATGCTACGAACTGTAAAAGAGGCTTTTCCTACAATAACTTTTCATAGTACTTCAGATTTTAAGATTGGTAAGAAATAGAAGAGGTTAGATGTTGGATATTAGAATTTAGATTTAGTTGGTTTTGCTTCATTTTTCCTTTTTGTAAGTCGCATATTTATAGGCGGTTAATTTGAATTATATGTAATTTTATCTTTTTTTATATGAAATTGTTAAAATTCACGTTCATGTCAAAGAAAAAATTTATCTTTGTGCGATGTTTTTGAAAAATATAACATATTCAATACTAATAATTTTAGCTATTTCTATATTTAGTTCTTGTAGCGAATATCAGAAGATATTAAAAAGTGCTGACTACAA
This sequence comes from Bacteroidetes bacterium GWA2_31_9, assembly GCA_001768975.1. Lineage (GTDB taxonomy): Bacteria > Bacteroidota > Bacteroidia > Bacteroidales > GWF2-33-38 > GWA2-31-9. Next base: position 5,156 of record MEND01000266.1, read on the forward strand.
ACGAAAATATGACAAAGCTCTTGAATTGTATGAAAAGGAAGACTATTTCAGGGCTCAGGCATTATTCGAAGAATTATTAACTATCTATAAAGGAACTGATAAGGGCGAAGAAATTTATTTTTATTATGCTAATTGCTATTATGGAGTTAAGGACTTTATGATGGCTGGTTACTATTTTAAAAATTACTCACTTACATATCCATTAGGAAAACATAAAGAAGATTGTCATTATTTGGCAGCCTATTGTGCTTATTTGAATTCGCCCGAACCAACACTCGATCAGGCATATACTTATAAGGCAATTGACGAATTTCAATTATTTATTAATCGTTACCCAAACAGCGAAAAACTGTCTAAGTGTAACGAAATGATTGATAAATTAAGAAATAAGCTTGAAACTAAATCATATTTAAATTCAAAATTATACTTCGACATTGGAGAGTATAAAGCAGCAATTCAGTCGCTTAAAGGAAGTCTTAAAGGATTTCCAGATACTGACTATAGAGAAGAATTACTATATTTAGTTTTAAAAGCAAATTATTTATTAGCACAAAATTCTGTCGAAAAGAAAAAGAAAGAACGATATCAATCAACAGTAACAGAGTATTATGCTTTAATTGCTGAGTTTCCTGAAAGTCAGTATAAAAAAGAAGCAGAAAGAATGTTTGAAAATTCTAAAAACGAGTTGAACTAAGTAAATTTATATATATGGATTACAAAAAAACAAACGCACCATCAACTACAGTAACGATGGATTTGAATCACCTAGAAGCAGAAGTTGGAAACATTTACGAAACAACAATGATTATTGCTAAAAGAGCAAATCAAATTTCAGTTGAAATTAAAGAAGAATTAAGTCGTAAACTTGAAGAATTCGCTTCATATACTGACAATTTGGAAGAAGTTTTCGAAAATCGTGAACAAATCGAAATTTCAAAATATTACGAAAGAATGCCTAAACCAACAGGTATTGCAATGCAAGAATTTGTTGATAAAAAAGTATATTACAGAAATCCGTTAAAAGTAAAAAAGTAATAAATGTTACTTGAGGGCAAGAAAATAATTTTAGGTGTTACAGGAAGTATAGCTGCTTATAAGGCAGCTATTCTTATTAGATTACTAGTAAAAGAAGGAGCAAAGGTTAAAGTTGTTATGACTCCTTCATCAAAGGAATTTATAACTCCATTAACACTTTCAACTTTATCGGGAAGCCCTGTTATGTCTGAATTTTTTAATCAAAATAGTGGCGATTGGAATAGTCATGTTGATTTGGGATTATGGGCAGATTTAATGCTTGTTGCACCTGCTTCTGCAAGTACAATTTCAAAAATGGCAAATGGAATCGCCGATAATTTGCTTATTACTACATATTTATCGGCACGTTGTCCTGTAATGGTTGCACCTGCAATGGATTTGGATATGTTGAATCATAAATCCACTAAAGATAATTTAAGTAAATTAACGAATTTTGGTAATTTTATTATAGAACCTGCAACAGGAGAGCTTGCTAGCGGTCTTATCGGAAAAGGAAGAATGGAAGAACCTGAGGTTATTTTAAATAAAATTATTGATTTATTTAACTCAAAAAAAAAACTTAAATCCAAACGAGTTCTGATTACTGCAGGACCAACTTTCGAACAAATCGACCCTGTTCGGTTTATAGGGAATTATTCATCAGGAAAAATGGGCTTTGAAATAGCAGAAGAAATGGCTAATCAAGGTGCTGATGTAAAATTAATTACAGGTCCAGTTTCTTTAAAAGCAAATCATACTTCGATTGAAACAATAGCTGTTAAATCAGCTTCAGAAATGTATAACGAATGTGTTAAACATTTTCAGAATGTGGATATTGCAGTCATGGCTGCTGCTGTGGCTGATTTTACGCCTAAAAAGGTAGAACTTGAGAAAATCAAGAAGGATAATTTTAATAATACTATTGAATTAGTTGAAACTAAGGATATTGCCGCTGAATTAGGTCGTCTAAAAAAAACTAATCAGATTTTGATAGGTTTTGCTCTCGAAACACATAATGAATCGGTAAATGCAACAAAAAAACTTATTTCAAAAAATCTTGATTTTATTGTTCTAAATTCGCTAAACGATAAAGGAGCAGGATTTTCGTTCGATACTAATAAGATAACAATTATTGATAAAAGCAATAATATTGAACATTTTGAGTTAAAGTCGAAGGCTGAAGTTGCCACCGATATTGTCAATAAAATATGTAAGTTATTATGAGATTTCTAGTTTTAACAATAATATTTCTATTTATCACCGAAGAGTATTTTTCTCAGGAGCTAAATTGTCGTGTTCAAGTTATGTCTCAACAAATTCAAGGAACAAATAAGAAGAAATTTGAGACAATGCAGAACGATATTTATGAGTTTATGAATAATCATAAATGGACTGAAAATGTATATACGCAAGACGAAAAAATCGAATGTAATATAATGATTAATATTACAGAGGAAGTTTCGAGCGACGAATTTAAAGCTACTCTACAGGTTCAATGTAGTCGTCCTGTATTTAATTCTACCTACAATACTGTAATGTTGAATTATTTAGATAATAATATTCAATATAAATATGTAGAGTTTCAACCTTTAGAATTTAGTGAATCATCTTATACTTCTGAATTAACTTCCCTTTTGGCTTATTATGCCTATATTTTTCTTGGATTAGATTATGATTCATTTTCATTAGAAGGAGGTTCTACATTTTTTAATAAAGCCGAAATTATTGTAAATAATGCACAGAATTCACAATATAAAGGTTGGAAAGCATTTGAAAGTACTAAAAATAGATATTGGTTAGTTGAAAATATTTTAAACGATAATTATAGTTCGTTAAGAGAATTTACATACAATTATCATAGATTAGGCTTGGATAGAATGGCAGATAAATCTGTTGAAGCACGAACTGCTATTGCTGAAGATTTAAAGCTAATTCAAAAAGCGTATCGCAATAAAACAAATTCAACAATGATTTTTCAATTGCTTTATGATGTTAAAGCAGATGAGTTTGTGAATATTTTTTCAGAATCATTTGTTGACGAAAAAGCCAGAGTTTTCAATATCCTTAAAGAAGTTGATCCAGCAAATATTTCTAAGTACAATAAAATAATGTCTGCGAAAAATTAGATTGCTATAAATTGTTTTATAATTACATTTAATAAATCCCAAATCCCAAATTCCAAATTCCAAAATTCCAAAATTCTAAATTCCTAAATCCTAAATCCAGCCATGCTCACTCACCTGAAAATACAAAATTACGGATTAATTGAGCAAATTGAGATAAATTTCAATAAAGGACTTTCAACAGTTACAGGCGAAACAGGAGCAGGGAAGTCTATAATTCTTGGGGCAATTTCTTTATTGCTTGGCGAAAAAGCAGACGGTGAATCCATTAAAAATAAAGATGATAAGTGCATAGTCGAGGGACATTTCGATATAACTAATTTGAATTTAAAACAAATTATTCAGAGTCACGATATTGATTATGGCAATGAATTGATTTTAAGACGAGAGTATTCGCTTAATGGAAAATCCAGAGCATTTATAAATGACTCACCTGTAAGTATAAATATACTAAAGGAAATTGGCGATAAAGTTCTTGATATTCATTCTCAACACGAAAATTTATTACTAAAAGACAGAAGATTTCAATTAAATATTTTGGACTTATTTTCTGAAAATAGTTTATTACTACAAAAATATAGGAATAGTTTTAATTCATTTTTAGAAATTCAAAAGAAAATTAATTCATTAAAATCTAAAGCAAAATCAAATTTGACTGAGCTTGATTTTATAACATTTCAATTTAATCAAATACAAGAGGCAAATATTCAGGCATCTGAACTAGAGGAACTAGAAGCTGAACTTGATTTATTAAGTCATTCAGAGGAAATTAAACAAAGTTTAACAGGTATTATTTATAATTTTGAAGAAACAGAAGAAAGTGTGTTGTTAAAAGTCAGAGAATCAATAAATTCATTGTCTTTGATTACTGCCTTTTACAAAGATGCCGACGAATTAAAAAATAGATTGAATTCTGTAAATATTGAGCTAAAAGATATTGTTCAAGAAATTAACTTGAAGGCAGATTCAATTGAATTTAATCAGCTTAGGTTTGAAAAAGTTAAAACTAGGATAGATCTGTATTATTCTCTTTTACAAAAACATCAGGTTAAAACTGTTTCGGAATTAATTGAAATCTTTGAGAAATTGAAACAGCGAATACATGAAATTGAGAATTACGATAGTGAAATTGAAAATCTTGAAATTGAGTTTGTAAAAATATTAAATGCTACTAAAGAATTAGCTTCAAATATTTCGACGATTCGCAAAAAAAATAAATCAAATCTAGAAAAACGAATTTCAATTGTTTGCAAAGATTTGGGAATGCCTGATGCTATATTAAATATAGTAATAGAGGATGCTTCAGAATTAACTATTGATGGAGCCGATAATGTTTACTTTTTGTTTTCAGCAAATAAGAAAATTCAACCAATGGCAATTGAAAAAATTGCTTCTGGAGGTGAAATTTCACGTTTAATGTTGATATTGAAAAGCATAATTGCAGAAAAATCTCAACTTGCAACAATCATTTTTGATGAAATAGATACAGGAGTTTCAGGCGAAATTGCCGATAAAATGGGAGATATTATGAATTCTCTTTCAGAAAAAATTCAAATTATTTGTATTACACATTTACCACAAATCGCTTCAAAGGGCAGAAATCATTACTTAGTTTATAAGTCAAACTCTCAAACATTTATAAAGTTATTAAACCAAGATGAAAGATTGCAAGAAATTGCAAAACTTTTAAGCGGAAAAGAAATTACTGAGGCTGCTGTGGTAAATGCTAGAGAGTTATTAAAGCCTAGTAATTAAACCTATTTATTTTCTGTATTCATTGCATTTAATGCTCTATTCCTATTATCAGTTGCTTCTCTATAATTTGGGTCAAGTTTAATTGCAAATTCAAAGTCTTTAAGTGCTTCTGGCATCATTCCAAGCATTGCATGAGTAATTCCTCGATTATTGTAAATTGAAGCTTTATTGGGGTTTATAGCAATTGCTTTATCAAACATTTCTATTGCTTCCTTCATTTTTCCTGTATTTGCTAATGCACCTCCCCAACTGACATAAAAGTTTACTAAATATCGAAATTCAAGTTTCAGTTTATCAGCCATTTCAAAATCAGGAATTGCTCCCTTGAAATCGCCAATACTTGATTTTGCAACCCCACGATTAAAATAAGCAAGTTCGTTTGAGTTATCAATTTCGATTGCGTTATTAAAGTCAGGAATTGCCTTTTTGAAATCTTTCAAGTCGTTGTAAGCACAGCCACGAAGTACAAGTGCAGAAGGAATTCTAGGATTTATTGAAAGAACATTATCCCATAGTACAAAATCGTTTTTCCAAAGTTTAGTTTGAGAATGTGTATTGATTCCTAAAAACAATAAATAAATTACAAAAAATGAAACAGTATATGTGCGATATTTATTTAAATTATATAACTTTATAATATAATGAGCTACAATTAAACTTATTCCAATTGATGCAATATATGTATATCTGTCTGCCATAATGCAATTTCCAACTGGTACAAGCTGAAGAAGCAATATTATGTTTGAAATAAAAAATGTCAAACCAAAAAAAACTAGTTTGTTTTTCTTGAAAGTAAGGATTAATAAATAAATTGTTAAAGGAATAATTAATAAAAATGATAAGTATTCATAAGGTAATTTTCCGTCAATCATTTCGGGATATGGATAAAACGCTGATAATTCGTACGGAATAAATACTTTAATTATATAAGTTGTGAAAGCATAACTGGCAAGAATAATTCTATCGAAAAATGAAATTATATTATAATCAGAAATATTGTTTCCTGCTTTTTGGGCTAAAACAGCAATAATTCCAAAGGAAATTGAGATTACTAAATATGGAATTTTTTCGATCAATTTTGTGAAGATCTTTCCATTTTCTAAATAATCTATAAGTAATATTACAGGAAATAATGCAACTGCTTGACCTTTTGAAAAAACAGATGAAATGAAAAATATAATTGATAAAATGTAGCTCGAAGGCTTTCTATCTCTAACAAATTTTAAATAAAAAATCATTGATAAAAGAAAGAAAAAAGCATATTGAACATCTTTAAGCTCGGCAATCCATGCAACAGACTCAACATGAATAGGATGGATTGAAAAAAGTAAAGCTACAATTAATGCTAAATCAATATTTTTAAGAAGCTTATAAATGAAATAAAAAACAAGTAACGAATTCAGAATATGGAAAAAAATATTAATGAAATGATACAGAAAAGGATGTAATTCGCTAAAATGATATAGTATTGTAAATGTGCTTAATGTAAAAGGCATGTAATTGCCTGTATTATCGAAATGCGAAAAATAGGAGGGAATGCTGGATAAATTTTGAACCTGCGGATTGTCAATAAGATATAAATTGTCGTCCCAGCTAAGAATGTTGTTTTGAAAAGCAGGGAAATAGAATATTATTATTAAGGAAATTATAATTACAGAATAACTATATTTTAGTTTGAAATTTTCTGTTTTAATCATATAAAAATTATTTTTTTATACCTGATATTTTATAATTAATCCAAGCCCCTAATCCTCCTCGTTTAAGTGAATATTCCATGATTTTTTTTGAAGTGAACACACCATTTCCTAAATCTTTATATGCGCTAATTATTCCATTTTTATCAACTTCTACATAAACTTCCATATTATCAAGGAAATTTATTTTTAATTGCTCTTTACTATCATAAGAAATTAATCCAAGATATGCAACTGTGTTTTCAACGATAGAGCCTTCTCCATGTAAATTAACTTCTGTTATATTGGTAGTAAATTCCCAATTGCCAATATATTTATTCCGATAATTAAATGGTTTCTTTTCGCAAGAATACATTAATGTAATAACAATAAATATAATTGAAATTTGAAAAATCCCACTAGCCCCCTTTTTTAAGGGGAAAATTGAATCTGTAAAAATTTGTGCAATCTGTGGCATTTTTCTCAATATTAAGGAATAACTTTCAATAGTTCAACTTCAAAAATAACGGAAGTAAACGGCGGAATAATACCGGTTGATGAGCCAGATGTACCAAATGCATGTGTTGATGGTATTACAAAAATTGCTTTTTCACCTTCGGTCATCATGCTTATTGCATCTTCAAGTCCTTCAATAACTTGCCATTGTTCGCCAAACTTAAATTCAAAAGGCTGTTTGCGTTTATAAGTTGAATCGAAATAATCGCCATTTAAAAATCGACCTTCGTAATTGACTGTTACTGTGTTTCCTTTTTGCACTTTTTTACCGTTTCCTTCAACTGTTTTCAAATAATAAATGCCAGCTTTTACAGGTTCAATATTTATTTCTTTTTCGTTGATATATTGTTTTAATAATTTACTTTCGTATTCACCAAAATCATCTATCCAACTAAGAAATACGTCTTTTTGTTTTTTAAAATCCGCATTAGTCATAATATCAATCATATAGACTACTATTTTCATATCGTCTTTTGCAGTCAGAAATGATGGTACTTTTGATTTCAAAGTTTTTTCAAAAAAACTACCCGAATTTAAAATAAATGTAGCACAATCGCCCATTGAAAGTAATGGAAAACATTCGTCAATTGACGCTCTGTAGTCAGGTTTTGTAAGTAGAAATGTTCGACGTCCGGCAAAAAAAACTGAATCGTTAATCGTTTTGTAAAGTAAATCGACTGTAATATAGTCACCAACTGCAGGTTTAATATCTTCTTCGCCAATTGAGTGAACTTTATAATATATTCCTGTCCATGTTCTTGTATAGCCTGAATATTTTTCAGTTCTATTGCAAGACAATAATGCAATAAATAAAATAAGTATAATATTATATTTTAGTTTCAACAATTTCAAGGTTATAAATTATTATTGCTCTTGCAGGAATTTTTTTTCCATCGCCCAAAATTCCAAAAGCTAAATGTGGTGGTAAAATAAGTTTTGCTTTATCGCCAATTCGCATCATTTGTAATCCCATATCTAAGCCATTTTCTACTTCGCCTCTGCCTATTGTAAATGTTTTTAAACCAGTTGAATCCGAATTGTAGCAAACAGTTCCATCAATTAGCAATAATTTGTATTTTAACGAAACTGTCATTCCCGATTTTATACTATCGCCAGTTCCTGTGTGTGAAATTTCATAATATAAACCACTACCATTAACATTTATATCCAAGTTGTGTCTATTTGCATAATTTCTGATTATTTCATCATCTTTTTCGATAAGATATTTATTTACACGAATTAGCGGTTCGTTATATTCTGATTTGTTAATTTTTAGTGGATCATTGTTACATGATGAAGAAGAAATTATTACAATAAAAATAAATAAGCGAAATAGAGATTGTTTCGACATACTTTCTCTTAAAGGCGAAAAGTATAGATTATATTTTTTAAATGTAAAAGTCATTATAGATAGAAATGCAAAATAATTTTAAAACTTACAAACTTTAAACTTTTTGCTATTTTAGTTTAACAGCAGTTCCGTAAGCAAGAATTTCGGCAGCTCCTTGCATAACAGCAGAAGTTGTCAATCGCACATTCAATATTGCATCAGCATTTAATTTAGTTGCTTCTTCTTTCATTCTCTTCATTGCTTCTTCTCTTGAATCTGTTAGGAGTTTTGTGTATTCATCAATTTCACCTCCAATAAGATTTTTAAGACCTGCCATGAAATCTCTACCAACATTTCGGGCTCTTACTGAACTGCCTTTTACAATACCTAAATATTCGGAAATTTCTTTTCCTTCGATGTTATTTGTATTAACTATAATCATAATTTAATCAATTAAATTTTTAATAATTCTAAGTTTATGAGTGTAAATTTTTCGTTCTTCGTTATAAATTCCTTGATGATCGATTTTATCAATTCTGACTTTTCCTGATGCGTGAATTATGTGATTTTTATCAAATATTAACCCTACGTGCGTTATTACTCCATCTGCATTGTCGAAAAATGCCAAGTCGGCTGGCTTTGCATCGTCAATAAATTCAACAATTTTACCATGCGTAACTTGTTGGCTTGCATCACGCAAAATGTTAATTCCAAATGTTTTATATGAAATTTGAGATAATCCCGAACAGTCAATTCCAAAAGGATTTCTGCCACCCCATAAATATGAACAATTAATATATTTTGAAGCAAAATCAATAATTCCATTTCGCAAATCTGATTTATCAGTTTGAGCGTATTCGGAAACTAATTTATATTTTTCTTCTCCAAAATTAAACGATTTTGTTTTAGCATCGAAATTTGGGAGAGAACTTCCACCTCCAATTAAAAAATCAATATTATTTTTTAGGTTTTGAACTTTATTGATTTGTTGATTTGTAACAAAACTCGACGAATTATTAATGCTTTCAAATTCACTTTCAGTTAGTGCTTGAATAATTTTTCGGTCAATCCAACCTTCGTAACTATCAAAAGCAAGTTTTATTTTAGCCCAACGTTCAATTAATTCAATGATTTTGAAATGTTCTCCAAAAAGAATTTCAGTCCTCATTTCGCTTGATTCAGCAGGATCTTTTCTGATTGGTATTGAGCTTATGTTACAAATTCCGTATTCCATATTAAGCGTAGATTATTTATTTCTGTACTTCAATGTTTTTCTTCAAATTTTCAGCAAATTCCTTAAATTTAGTCATAACATCATTTTCATCAATAGTTAGAATTTTATTTTCTTTCATAATTACTTTTCCATTGATAATAACAGTTTCTACATCGCTACCATCCATGCTGTAAACTATTTGAGAATAAATATTATAAAGTGGTATTAAATGTGGTTTGTTTAAGTCAATTATAATAATATCTGCAAGTTTTCCAACTTCCAATGAACCAATTTTTTTATCAAGCCCCAATACTTTTGCTCCTCCAATTGTTGCAATATCAATCACTTCTGAGGCATTCATTACAGTTGGTTCGTTATGAGTGTATTTATGGATTATTGCTGCAGTATTCATTTCTTCAAACAAATTCAAATCATTATTGCTTACAACTCCGTCTGTTCCAAGTCCAACCTGTGCATGAGATTTTAAAAGTTCAGGAATTGGAGCAACTCCGCTTGATATTTTTAGATTGCATTGTGGATTATGTGCAACTCCAACACCTTTATTTGCAATTATTTCAATGTCGTTTGTTGTTAAATGTACACAATGAGCACCTACTACATTTTCTCCCAATACTTTCAGGGAATCAAGGTAGCCAACAGGAGTTAATTTATAAGTTTTTTGAATAGTATCAACTTCCCATTTAGTTTCAGAAAGATGAATATTATATGGTACGTTATATTTATCGGCAAGTTTTTTTGATTCTTGTAAAAGACATGGCGAACAGGTATATGGCGAGTGAGCTGCAATACCAATTGTAACAAGCGAATCGTTCATGTATTTATTAATCAAGTCTTCTGAATATTTTAAACCATCTTGAGGAGTTTTGCTATTTGGAACTGGAAAATCTATCAGACTTTCGGTAAGCACTGCTCTCATTCCTAATGATTTGCAAACCTGAGCAACTTCATCTTCATAAAAATACATATCGTTGAATGTAGTTGTACCTGAGTGAATCATCTCTAAAATAGCTAGTTGTGTACCTAATGTAACATTGTCAGCATTTACATATTTTGCTTCTAATGGAAAAATGTGTTCATAAAGCCATTCTTTTAATGGCAAATCATCTGCAACGCCACGTAAAATGGTCATTGCAGCGTGAGTATGAGTGTTAATTAGTCCCGGCATAACTAATTTATCTTTTGCATCAATTACCTCTTTTGCAGAATATTTCTCTACTAACTCATTATTTCCTATTTCAATAATTTTTGAATCAGAAATTACTATTACTCCATTCTCAATAATTCGTTTATTGCCATCTTGAGTTAAGATATAAGCATTTTTAATTATAATATCAGCTTGAGTCTTATTATTTGAATTCTTATTTGTACATGAAAAAAATAATATGAAAATTAAAAAAGCTATGCTTGAATTTATATTTGTAGTATTCATAGGAAATTATCTTTAATGTTGTTGAATTGTAATATTTTTTTTTGCAAAATTAAGATTATCTTTGGAATACTTAAATTTTAACTTTTTAAATAGTTCGGAAATGATTGAAAAATTTAAAAACACAGCAAATTTCTTGTTAGAAAGAGTTAAGTTTCAACCCGAAGTTGGAATTATATTAGGCAGTGGATTAGGCGGTTTTGCTAATAAAATTGAAAATAGTATTAGTTTTGATTATAAAGAAATTCCAGATTTTCCGGTTTCGACTGTTGAAGGACATTCAGGAAAATTAGTTTTTGGAAATATCGGAAACAAAAAAGTAGTTGCAATGCAGGGACGATTTCATTTTTATGAAGGATATCCTATGCAAACAGTTACTTATCCGGTTCGTGTAATGAAATTTTTAGGTATTAAATATTTATTTGTTTCGAATGCTGCCGGTGGGTTAAATCCTACATTTAAAGCCGGTGATTTAATGTTAATTAACGACCATATTAACTTCTTTCCTCAAAATCCATTATTAGGTAGAAATTTCGATGAATTAGGTCCACGTTTTCCGGATATGAGCAAAACTTATGCTCCCGAATTAATAGTTAAAGCTAAAGAAATTGCAAAAAATCATAATATTAAATTACAGGAAGGTATTTATATTGGTAGCTCAGGTCCTACACTTGAAACTCCAGCCGAATATCGATTTTTTAAAAGTATTGGTGCTGATGTAACAGGAATGTCAACAGTTCCAGAAGTAATTGTAGCACATCACATGGGAATTAAAGTTTTTGGAATTTCTGTTGTTACAAATACTGCTACGCCATCAACACCAGATGGAGAAACTACTCACGAAGAAGTTCAAAATGTGGCTGGAACAGTCGAGCCTCAAATGACTTTGATTTTTAATGAGTTGATTAAGAGTCTTTAATGAATTTTTTATTTTGTTCCCACAAACCTTATAACTGAAGATTTTCCTTTGTGAAATTCTCCTTCGCCAAGAATTACTTCTTGTTCAGATAATTCTGAAAAATGTAACTCTTTGAAGTAAGTTTTAATTTCTGAAACTGAATACAGTAAAGATTCCTGACTTGGACCACCAGAATTATATTCTTTTTGAAATTTAATTTGATTTTTTGAAAATGCTTCGAATATTACTACTCCATTTGGTTTTAAATACTTAATTATTTTGTTGAAATATGAGCTTCTTTTTGAAGAATCGAAATGTGAATATATCATAGCAATACAATCAAAATGATTTTCAGGGTAAGTTACATCTTCAATGTTTTTGATTTCGTAATTTACTTTAACGTTATATCTGGAAGCTAATTGTTCTGCCTTTTTTTTGCCTTCTGAACTAATATCAAATGCAAATACATCCCATTTTTTGACTGCGGCAAAAACACCGTTTCTGCCTTCACCTTCTGCTGTCATTAGTATTTTGCCAGGTTTGTATAATAATAATTTCTCCCTAAAATATTCATTTGCTGTTGTTCCATAAACATAATTTTTATCGGCATATCGTTTATTCCACATTTCTTCCATAACTATTCTTCTTTTGATTCAGTATTTGATTCATCATTATTATTTGGTGATTTGTATCTTCCTGCTTTTTTTAAAGCATTTACTATAATCCATTCCAACTGCCCATTTGAACTGCGGAATTCATCCGCAGCCCATTTTTCAATTGAATCGAGAACATTCTTGTCAATTCTTAATACAAATGCTTTTTTTGAACTCATCTGGAAATTTAAATTTTTTATAATTAGTAGATACTCCCAGTGTTTACAATTGGACTTGCATCTTTATCTGAACATAAAACTACCATTAAATTACTTATCATACTCGCTTTTTTATCATCATCTAATTCAATGATTTTTTGCTCAGAAAGTTGATTTAGAGCCATTTTAACCATACTTACTGCTCCTTCAACAATGCGGTAACGTGCTGCTACTATTGCAGTTGCTTGCTGTCGTTTAAGCATCGCCCCTGCAATTTCTTGAGCATAAGCTAAATAACTTATTCTTGATTCAATAACTTTTATTCCGGCTGTATGTAAACGTTCTGTTAATTCTTTTTCAAGTATATGATTGACTTCATCGCCACCATCTCTTAAAGTAAACTTTGATTCGTCTTGCTCATCAATATCGTCGTAAGCAAAGCTTCCTGCTAATTTTCTAATTGCAGATTCGCTCTGGACTTTTACAAAATGCTCATAATTGTCAACATCAAAAGCAGCTTTAAATGTATTTTCAACTTTCCAAAGTAACACAACTCCAATCATAATTGGATTTCCAAGTTTGTCATTTACTTTAATGGGTTCACTGTCGAGATTTCTTGCTCTTAATGTAATTTTACGTTTAATCATAAATGGATTTACCCAACAAAATCCGTTAGCTTTTACAGTGCCTTTGTATTTTCCAAATAATACAAGTACAACAGAATCGTTTGGATTAACTACAAAAAGACCAAGCATACAAATAATTGAAATAAAAATCATTAATACTCCAGGAATAATCATAATAGCCTCATTGTCAGAATTTATTAAAAGTGTAATAGCTGTTGAAATTGAAATTAAAATGATGGTTAAGAATACAAAACCATTCATTGGTTTAAAGTTTGTCTCCATATTTTTAAGATTTAAAATGATATTAAAATAATATCACAATGATAATACGTTAAAATGAATTTTGCAAATGTTTTTAAATATATTTTTTCACTACTAACCGACTAAATTCTTGTTAATCCTCTACGAGGAAAAATTGAATTTCTATTATGTTGTTTTATTGTCATTTAAGCTCTACGAGCTATTCACCGTAGGTGATTTATGTCAATAAAATAAAAACTACCCCAAAATCCCAAATTACCTCGTAGAGGTTTAACTATTAAATAGTTCCAAGAAAATTAAAATTTTAGTCGGTTAGTAGTGATATTTTTTAATATTTTGAATATTAATAATATGTAGAAAATTGCAGAAAACGGATTTGAAAATTATTTTAGCAAGATTGGAAAATTGAAATAATTATTGTCAATTTATATTTGCATTATCAAAATTAGAAGAAAATGAACAAGGAAGAAACTTTAAATATATATCACGAAAGAATAAACAAAGTTATTTCATTTGTTAATAGTCATTTAGACGAAGAAATGGACTTAAACTATTTATCAGAAATTTCGTGTTTTTCGCCATTTCATTTTCATCGAATTATCAGAGCTTATTTAAATGAATCGCTTGGTTCGTACATTGTAAGAATAAGAATGGAAACGGCGGCATCGTTAATTTTACATGCAAATTTTCAAATAAGCGAAGTTGCTTTAAAGGTTGGATATGATATTCCTTCCTCGTTTAATAAGGCATTTCAAAAAAGATTTGGCTGTCCACCTTCAGAATTCAAAGAAAAGCATCTTAATCAAAATCAAATAAATTATTTAAGTATGAAAACATCTTCCGAAAGTAGATTGTTAAAACCAACAATTAAAACTTTAAAACCAAAAAAAGTAATTTTTACTCAGTCGATTGGCGATTACAAGGGCGAAGGGACTTCTAAAGCATGGGATAGGGTTTGCGAATTTGCCCAAAGGAAAAGATTATTTGGCTGGAAAAACGAATTTATAGGTATTAGCCACGATAACCCAGAAATTACCGAATCTGAAAAATTACGATACGATGCGTGTATCAGTATTACAAAGGATGTAAACCCTGAAGCTCAGATTGGAGTAAAGGAAATTGAAGGAGGAAAATATGCGGTTTTTTTACATAAGGGTTCTTACGAAAATTTTAATCAAACATATAATGCAATTTACAAGCAATGGCTTCCTGAAAGTGGTTTTGAATTGCGAAATTTGCCATGTTTTGAAGTATATTTGAACCAGCCTCAAAAAACTAAACCTCAAAATCTTAAAACAGAAATTTATATACCAATAGTTTAAATATTAAAGCAATTTTATGGAAAAAATAGATTTTAAAAAAACGTACAAAGTACTTTATAATGCTTCAACAAAAAAAGTAGAAATAATTGACGTTCCAGAATTACGATATATTGTTTTCGATGGACAAGGAGATCCTAATAGCAGTATTGAGTTTCAGGAAAAAATTGAAGCAATGTATAGCATTGTTTATACATTAAAATTCATGTTAAAGTTTGCAAAGGAAAAACCTGCTGGCTATTTCGATTACGTAGTTCCTCCTTTTGAGTCGTTGTGGTGGATGGATAATATGGAAATTGATTCAAAACAACCTGATAAATGGAAATGGTCACTTATGATAATGATTACCGATTATATTGATGATAAACTGATTCAAAAAGCTATTGTTGAAATTCAAAAGAAAAAAGACAACAAATGGCTGAACTCATTCAGAATCGAAAAAATAAAGGCTCATCAAGGTGTTAAAATTATGCATATTGGACCTTATAATGAAGTTGAAACATCAATTTTGCAATTAAACGATTTTATTGAAAAGAACAATTTGAAGATTATTGGAAAACATCACGAAACATACTTAAGCGACCCAAGAAGAGTTAGTCCTGAAAAATTAAAAACAATTGTAAGACATCAAATTGTTGCAAGACATTAAATCAATAAGTTCTTACTAAATGTTTGTTTAACAGTTAGATGAAACACCTGATTAATGCATACTTTTATTCTTGCAGATGTTTTCAATCGCAATGATTTACAAATAGGCTTATTGATTTTGCACCATTAAAGTATTGCCAGACATTTCTTCTTGAGGTATCTTAAAAATTAGACTTGAATTATTATAAGCAATATTATCACGTAAAGGAAGTTGTAATCTTTTTAAATTGTGGTATCTGTCGCCTTCAAATATTAATTCCATTCTTCTTTCGTCTCTAACTTTTTTTAAGAAATCGTTGTCAGTCCATAAAATTGGTAGTTCGCCATTATATTTAACAGAGCCAATTGCTCTTTCTCTTACAGCTTTGTAACTATCGTAGGCATCACTTATGTTTCCGTTTGTTAAATAATTAGATTCAGCTCTTATTAAGTGCAATTCAGATAATCTTAAAATGCAAATATTGTTTGTAATAATAGAATTTAAAGCATTTTTGTATTTTTTTGGATAGCCTTTATTTGTAATGCCATTAATGCTAATATACTGTGCATCTTGCCGTCTTTTGTCATACGAAAGGTAAAGATTTTTTAATGCAATTGCATTTGCAGAAAACAAAGGGGCTACATTTGACGAAGAATAATAATTATAAACAATATTATTCACCTGATCTTTAGATGTATTTATTAATTGAAAAATTACTTCACCAGCATATTCCTCACCTGTTGACTGAAATGCTTTTTGAGTAAGACTATCCATTGAATAAATTTCACTATTAATTACAATATTAGCGTATGATGAAGCATTCTGATAGTCTCCTTTTTGAAAATATATTCTGGATAAATATGCATTGCAAGCCATTGCAGATGCTCTTCCTCTACTAAGATATGGTGAAGCTGGAGTAGATTCATTACCACTCGAAATAATTCCTGCCGAAGTAAGTAAATTTTCAGCATCTTTTAAATCTCTAATAACTTTGCTATAAACATCTTCTACTGAGCTTCTTGCTAACGACATGTCATCATCTTTACTGAAAATGGGTATTTCACGATATGGTAATCCAAGTTGATTATTTCCTCCAGGTTTCGATACATCATAAGGTAAAGCCCAAAAACGACAAATTTCAAAATAAGTTACTGCTCTTAAAAATAATGCTTCACCTTTTAGTTGATTTTTATACATATCAAATTCATCATCATTTATTGTCTGATTATCAATGGCATAAATAATATTATTTGCTCTGTTAATAGTATTATATGCACTTTTCCAAATATCTCTTAGAATTCCAATCTGAACAGAAGTTTCTCTTCGGTAAATTTCGAGTGTTCCAAAAGGATTTAGTCTATCTTGATTAACTTCAGTATCATCTGCAAGTAAATCGGCAAACATTACAAGATTACCTGACATAACAGACTGAAAACCATCATAAGCTCCATTTAATACATTTTTTAAATCAAGAGTAGATTGAATTGCAAGCTCGTTAGGAATATCCTGAACTGGTTCTATATCTAAAACTTTTTTACAAGAAGTAACTGTTATTAAGCCTATTATTATAAATTTAATATATTTCATGTTTTTATTTTTTTAAAAAGTAAATTGAATCCCTGCAGTAAATGTTTTTACTTGTGGTGTTTGAAATGATGGTCCAGCAAAAGAAATATTCCCAGCCTGGCTATTTGTATCAACATTTCTTAATACTTCTGGATCCCAACCGGGATATTTAGTATAAGTTAATAGATTTGTTCCGCTAATATATATTCTAAAAGAGCCAAGTTTAAATTTTTTGCAATATTTTTCTGATAATCTATATCCGATAGTTACGGATCTTAGGCGAATAAAAGAGGCATCATATAAATATAAATCAGAATTAACCGCTTCATTAAAAATTGCTGGTTTATCCGAATCAGGATTTGATGGACTCCAAGCATCCATTACTTCTTTTCGTTGGGCAATTCTTGTATAATCTCCTAATTGTCTTTTTGCTGGATCATCGTAAAGCGTATTTCCATAAACAAAACTGACAAGAAAACTAAAATCAATATTTTTATATGAGAAATTGTTAGTAATACCACCAACGAAATCAGGGCTAGGTTTTCCTTTTGGAACTCGATTAAGAGTATAAAAATCTCCACCAGTTGGGTGGTCTTTAGTCATAATATTTCCATTAATATCATAATATAAGGCAGTTCCAGCAACTACATTAAATGTATCTATTATACTTCCTGAATTATCGTATTGATACAATGTTCCATCTTGTTTCTGTACACCTGCATACTCAACTAGATATGCTTGTCCAACCGGATAACCAACTACTACACGTCCTTCGCCAGGTTGTCCACTTTCAAAAGCATCAGGAGGCAATCCATTAACATCAATAACTTTGTTTTTATTGAATGATATATTAAAATCAGTTGACCATTTAAAAGCTTTATTTAAATTTTTTGTTGATAAAGTAAATTCAAATCCTTTATTACTCATTTTCCCAACATTACGCCAAATTCCAGAATAGCCCGAAGATGGAGGAAGTGAAATAAGCATTAACATGTCTGTTGTAATTTTATTATAATAAGTAGCAGATCCAGATATTTTATTTTGAAAAATGCCATATTCTAAAGTTAAATCAAGTTGTTTTGCTTTTTCCCAACTAAGTTCGGGATTTCCTAATGTGTTTGGCGAAATACCAGATTGACCATTATAACCGTTATTTATTGAATAATATCCAAGATAAGATAAATCACCTATATTTGCATTACCAGTAAATCCATAACTTGAGCGAAGTTTTAAAAAGCTTATTTGTTTAATACTTTCCATAAACTTTTCGTCAGAAATAATCCAACCAGCAGATAAAGCAGGAAACCATCCATATTTATTTTCATCACCAAATCTTGACGAACCATCTGTTCTGATTGATAATGTAGCTAAATATTTATCTTTTAATTTATAATTTGCTCTAAAAAAATAAGAAACAAAGCCAAATTCTGTTTCATAACCGTATCCATCTTTTTCACTAGCAGTTGCAGGAGTAGTGAAATAATCGTTAGGAAAATTCCAACCATGTAATCCAACTTGTTTCGTAGATGAATGTTGCATAGAATTGCCTAAGTTAAAAATAATATCATGCTCCTTTATTGTTTTGTTGTAAGTGAAGTAGTTGTTTGTATTCCAGTTATATACAGTTGTTCTTCTGTCCCAGGCATCTGACATTGAATTTTCTACTTGAATATTTCTAAAATTAAATTCCGTTTCAATTTGATTTAATACATCAATTCCATATTCAGATCTGTAAGATAAATCTTTATATATCTTTAAATCAGCAAATAAGTTTGAAACTGTTCGAAAAACCGAGGCTTTAAAATGTGTATTTTCTAATTGCCAGACAGGATTATTATCCAAAAAATAAGTTCCGTCATTATTGTAAATTGGTAAATAAGGTAACATTTGTTGAGCCCATCCTAAACCTCCATCATCTCCTGTTGGGACTCTTTTGTTATTTGAAAAAGACAATCCTATATTTGTTCCAATCGTAAGAGCATTTGTTGCTTTGTTTTCGATGTTAATTCTTCCATTAATTCTTTCATAATCGTTTCCAACAAGGAATCCTTTTTCTTTATGATATGTTCCACCTATATAAAATATAGTTTTTTCATTACCTCCAGTAGCCGATAAGTTTAAGTCTTGTACTACTCCAGTTCTAATAAACTTATCTATCCAATCTGTTCCACCAAGTTCAGCCAGTGAGTCTGCCTGAGCTCTAGTCCAATTACTATAGACTTCAGTTTCTTTGGATTCAGGTTCCTGACCAGACCAAACTAAAACACTGTCTCTTAAAGCTAAGTGTTCTTTAGCATCTAGAAAATCTAATTTTTTTGTAGCATTAACAATACCTGAATAGTATCCGACTGAGAATTTGGTTTTTCCTTCTTTCCCTTTTTTTGTTGATATTAAAACAACACCATTTGAGCCTCTCGACCCATAAATTGCCGCCGATGCAGCATCCTTTAATATTTCTATTGATTCAATATCTGCTGGATTTAAATCAGCTAAAGCACTAGTTTTAGAGCCTAAGCTACCCGGGCTTAAATCTCCTGTTGTAACTGGAATACCATCAATTACATAGAGTGGTTCGCTACCTGCTGAAATTGAACTATTTCCACGAATATTAACTTTCATTGGTGAGCCAGCAATACCATTTGCAGAAGTAATTTGAACACCGGAAGCTCTACCTTGCATGGTTTGTTCAACTGTAGTTACGGCACCATCTCCAATGTCTGATGGTTTAATTGTAGCAATTGAGCCAGTAACGTCACGCTTTTGGCGACGACCATATCCAACTACAACAGCTTCGTCAAGCATTAAAATATCCTCTTTTAAGGTTACATTCATTGTAATTGTTTTTCCTTCAATAACTTCTGCTTTTTGCTTTTGAGAGGTATATCCAATGAAAGAAAATACTAATGTATAATTGCCTGGATCTGCTTCTAAACTATAATTTCCATCAAAATCAGTTGCTGTTCCAATTCCTGAACCTTCAATTACAATTGAAGCCATAAAAACTGGCTCATTTTTGCTGTCGATAACTTTACCTATTATTTTACCTTTTTGTGCAAATGTGTTTAGTGATAATGTTAATATACTGAATATTAAGAGAAATTTGACTGATTTCATGCTGTTATTATTTTAATGCAATTTAATATTTTATTTTCTACGTGCAAAGGGACAATTTTTTTAAACATAGATTTTTAAAAATAATTATTATTCATCGAAATTGTTGTATAAATTTGTAAATATATTCAACTAATTGATTTTTAATGCAAACAACAGAAAGCGAATCGTTATATAAAAATCTTGAAAAACTTCCAGTAAAAAAACTGCTAAAGTTTATAAATGAGGAAGATAAAAAAGTCCCATTTGCAATAGAAAATTGTTTAAGTGATATAGAGAAAGTTGTTAATGCTATTGTTAAGAGTTTAAAAAGTGGAGGTCGATTGTTTTATATTGGAACTGGAACAAGTGGGCGGTTAGGGATATTAGATGCTTCGGAATGTCCTCCAACTTACGGAGTTTCAGCTGATATAGTAATTGGGCTGATTGCAGGTGGTGATGTGGCAATAAAGCAAGCTGTTGAAGGAGCCGAAGATGATGTGGAAGCAGGCTGGAATGATTTACAAAGATTTGATATTAATAGTAAAGATTTTGTAATTGGAATTTCTGCTTCTGGAAATACTCCATATACTGTAGGAGCAATTCAAAATTGTAGTAAAAATGGAATACTAACAGCATCAATTACAAATAATAAAAAATCAATTTTATCAAAAGAATCTAAATATTCGATTGAAGTAATTGTAGGTCCTGAGTTTGTTACAGGTAGTACAAGAATGAAATCAGGAACATCTCAAAAAATGATATTGAACATGATTTCTACTTCAGTTATGATAAAGCTTGGAAAAGTTAAAGGAAATAAAATGATTGAATTACAATTAAAAAATAATAAATTAATTGATAGAGCTATACGTATTATTTCAGAAGAATTAAAAATAAAAAGGAGTGAAGCAGAATTATTATTAAACAAATATGGAAGTATAAGAAAAGCATTAAAAGGTTTTTTTTAGAATCAATAAATCATATTATATTTGAACACTTATATAGACATTTAAAATTAATTTTTATGAAACTAATTATTACATTATTATCTTTTTTTATTGCAAGTGTTGCAATTTCACAGAAATCAAATCTGATTTTTTATACCGAAAATGGAGAACGTTTTCAGGTTATTGTAAATGGCGTTTTACAAAATTCTAATCCTGAAACAAATGTTAAAATTACGGATTTAGTTGCACCGAATTATCAAATTAAAGTTCTTTTTGAGAATAAAGCATTAGGAAGTGTTGATAAGCAAATATTTTTTAATCAAGGAAATGAGACAACTTTTGCAGTTAAAAAAAACAAAGATGGTGCTTATGTTATTCGTTTTAGAAGTGAAGTACTTTTAGCTCAAGCTCCACCTACTGTTGTTGGTCAAACATCTTATGTTTATTCAACAGTTGCTCCAGTAACTACAACCATAAGTCAAACAACAACAACTGTTTCTGACAATAATGCAAATGGAGTATCTATGGGAGTTAATGCTAATGGTTTAGGCATTAATGTTAATATGAATATTAATGATGGAATGATGGAAAACTCGTCCACTACTTCTTCATACTCAACAACAACCACCACCACAACAACAACAACATCTCCTGTTGGAAATGTAATTATTGAAGAGCAACCAACAGTAATTTATGTTCCTGGTTATGCTGGAACAGTGGGTTGTGCAAGACCTGTAAATCAAAACGAATTTTCTTCAATAAAAAGTACTATTTCATCTAAGTCGTTTGAAGATAGTAAGCTGACAATTGCTAAACAGGTTGTTGCGGCAAAATGTTTAACATGTGCTCAAGTTAAAGAAATTATGATGCTTTTTAGTTTTGAAGACTCAAAGTTAGAATTTGCAAAATTTGCCTATAAGCATACTTATGATATTGAAAATTATTATATGCTAAATGATGCTTTTACTTTTGAGTCATCAATTGACGAACTTAATTCTTATATAAATGGTGGAGGTTACTAACCAAAATTTGTAAGAAAACTCCAAATTACAAAAAACAAATATCAAACAAATTCCAATTTTCAAAACTTCAATTCTTAAAACAGTTTGGATATTATGTATTTATATTTTGAGATGGCTAAGGTTTATGGTTTCTTTGATTTCAACCTGTATTTTGTGAAAATAACACTTTTAGTAATGTAAATTTGATAATTTTAGATGTCTGATAATTAATTCTATTGTTTTTGCCACAGATTACACTAATTAACACAAATTTGTTTCACAGATTATTTGAATTAGCACAGATAAAACAACCTTTGGTTGTTTTAAATCTGTGAAAATTTGTGCAATCTGTGGCTAATAACTTCTTTATAATCATTTCATTGTCTTTATTTAGTCATGAATGTTTCATGTATGATTAATTTCAAAATTGGTAATTGTCAAATCATTACAAAA
>MEND01000267.1:0-362 GCA_001768975.1 Bacteroidetes bacterium GWA2_31_9
ATAATCAACAATATATTTTGCAAACAATTGTCTAAATACAATTTTGCATTAAGTTTCCTTTTTGCTAATTGTAAAGTAGAGTTAATATTTAAAAATATATTTTTCATTTTTTTATTTCTTCATTTCAATTCGTTCGCCTCTCTGCCTCTGTCAGGTGTTTTCACCTGACAATTTATTTATAATTACAATTTATTTTTCAGAACCGAACAATTTATCAATTTATTTCTCTGCCTCTGTCAGGTGTTTTCACCTGACAGGTTTATCACTCCCAACCTCAAACTATGCCTCTCTTTCAATTGCGACACCTCACCACTCAATTGCGACTGCCTCCCCCTCAATTGCGACACCTCACCACTCAATTG
>MEND01000267.1:382-12262 GCA_001768975.1 Bacteroidetes bacterium GWA2_31_9
GCGACACCTCACCCCTCAATTGCGACCGCCTCACTTTCAATTGCGACACCTCACCCCTCAATTGCGACCGCCTCACTTTCAATTGCGACACATCACCACTCAATTGCGATTACCTCGCACATCCATTTTTTTCACTCACTCATTCAATTCCTTCACCCTTCTGCCTCTGTCAGGTGTTTTCACCTGACAGGTTTATCACTCCCAACCTCAAACTCTGCATCCCCCTCAATTCCGACACCTCACGTCCCAATTAAACAATTTATTTCAATTAATATTAATTTCACTAACACTTACACACGACATACTATCTGTAACAATTACCTGATAACTTCCAGCTGTTAATCCTAAAATACTACTAGATATTTGACCATTACTCCAAACAAAAGTATAGGGAGAAGTTCCACCAATAACATTCAAACTGATGCTTCCATCATTACCTCCATAACACGTAATATTATTAACATTTGCATCAACAATTATTTCATTTGGTTGATTAATTGTAACTGAGGAAATCTCTGTACAACCATTATTGTCGGTTATTGTAACTGTATAAATTCCAACTCCAATACCACTAATGTCTTCAGTTATCTGTCCAATGTTCCATAAAAAATTATAATCATGAGTTCCTCCAGAAACTGTTAAATCTATTGAACCCGAAACAGTACCAAAACAACTTACATCTGTTTTAGAAATACTTGCCGTTAAACTTGCCAATGGCTCTGATATAGATACAGTTGCAGTAGTTGTACATAAATTAGCATCTGTAACAGTTAAGTTATATGATCCTGCCGATAGTCCTGTAATATTTTTTGTTAAAGCTCCATTCGACCATAAATAAGTATAAGGAGATGTTCCGCCAGAAACCGTTACATCCGTGCTTCCATTGCTCCCCCCTTTACAACTTACGTTATTTGCAATAATATAGGCTGATAAAGCTGCACTTGGTTTTGATATTGTAGCTGAAGCAGTTGCAGAACACAAATTTGCATCTGAAATTGTTACAATATAAATTCCTGCCGATAAATTACTTAAATCCTCAGTTGTGCTTCCATTATCCCAGTTAAATGTATAAGGTGAAGTTCCTCCTAAAACTGTTAAATCTGCAATTCCATCTGAATTTTCAAAGCAAGTAACATCTGAAACAGTAATTGAACTCGACAATAATGATGGATTACTTATTGTTGCACTCGCAGTAATTGAACATAAAATATTATCGGTAATTGTAACAGAATAATTTCCGGGAGATAAAGCCGAAATATCCTCTGTAACTTCAGAATTGCTCCACAGATAAGAATAGGGTGGAAAACCACCTGCAACTGTAAGATTTGCAACACCATCACTACCACCATTACATTTAACATCTAACGATGTAATTGTTCCAGTTAAATCAGGGGGTTCTTCAACTTTTATAGAAGCTGTTGATTCGCAACCATAATGGTCGGTTACTGTTACACTAAATGTTCCACCGGCAACCGTAATTGTACTTATTGTACTATCGGCAACTCCAGTTGACCATTCATAATAATCAAATGTATTTCCAATATCAAGAATTATGGAATCAGCATAGCAAATTGATGTATCATTTCCAAGAGTAATTGGCGGCGTATATGCTATATATATTGAATCTGTTTGAGAACAACTAGCTTTTTGAGCTTGAACCCAATACCAGCCAGAATCTTGTGCAGTTATAATTTGAGTGGTTTCTCCTGTGTTCCATAAGTATGTATCCCAATCACCTGCATCTAACGTATATCCACAGCCATTAAATGTAATGTCATTATTTCCTAAATCGAAAGTATTATAATTTGAAAAATAACCATATCTGCAACCAGTATTTGAGCCACCATTAATTACTCCACAATGAAACTTTGAAGTAGAATTACTAACAGTTGTTTGAACTGTTTTTTTAACAACGCTAAAATCATTTAGGTCCCACCATTTCAAAGTAGCAGAAAACAATGTAGAACCAGGAACTGGGTTAAATGCAGCAGCAGGTATATTTGTTATCAATCCTCCAGAATTAATAGTAAAATTTCCTATTGAGGCATTTTCTGTAAATAAAATAAGCCCAAACCATTCAGCACTTGTTCTTGTAAAAGCAACTTTGTCAGATCCTGTGCAAGATGCTGGAGGCAATAGAGCTTCTCCTGTTTCACATCCGAAACCAGTAACTTGAAGAACATATGCTGGTTTGCTCGTCTCAATATAGTAACTTGTACCTAAACCACCAGTTAATTGATACCTAAAAATACCACCTTGGTTAATAGTTTGAACAGCTACAGGATTACCATTAATAAAAATGTCAGTATTATCATAAACTCCTGTCACATAAATACTTTCACGTGGAGTGTTTAAACTTCCTTGAATAGCAATATATTCTGTACCAATAAGTTCTACTGGGACAAGCTGATCTCCTAGAAGGTCATAACATGAATTTCCATATACGGAATCATCTTTTATTGTTATTGCAATCGGTTTATCTGAAACTACCCTTGTACCATACAAGTGGTTTGCTGCCAATCTTGAAGTAGCTACGGCTGAATAAGTTTCTCCCCTATTAAGTGTAATTGAATAAGGGGTATTATGCCCAACCTCAATAGTGTGTGTTGGATAAATAGTAATTGTTGTATTATCTTCTGTAGCAACAATATCAAAAGCTGAACGAGCATCGGGGGTTTTACCACTTACATTATCAAAATAATTCTGGGTAGGAATTACAAAGTAAGTTCCTAATGCATTTTTTCCTTTTAATGTAAAAATATCAGGATTATTACCAAAAGCAACCTCATAATAAACTGTTATAGGGTTAGTTGAAACAATATGAAGCCCATAATTATTTTTCTTTAAATCAACAAATGCATAATTTGAAGCATTAATATTTACAAAGGCATCATTTTCGATACACACATTTTTCCATGGTGTTAAATCAATTGATACTGTTCCATTTGCTGGTATATTCACAAGAATTGGGGTAAATGATGGTCTTGCAGGCAAGTCAATTGTAACAGATGATGCTACCCCAAAAGAAGTTAATCTTAAAGAATCAGGCTGATCTCCATGTCCCGATGTTACCTCTGGAGCAACAAACCAAAATTCTGTATCTGTTTGTGAAAATAAATTCAGTGAAACAAAAAGAAGTAATGTTATTAATCCAACCCATTTATATATCAACAATCTAAACATTGCTCATTTATTTCATATCTACGTATTAATTCCATAAAAAGTTAGCCTATTCGCTTATAAAACTACAATATTTTTAATTATTTATAAGTAATTGTTAATAACTAGACTTTTCGTTGAAAAATAAAGGCTTTTTTTTAATAATTTTACCAAATATTTAAAAAAATAATTCAATGAAAATTTGCATATTTTGTTCTTCTAGTAATTCATTAAGTCAACATTTTTATGATGAAGCAAATAATTTGGCAGTTTTGCTAGCTGAAAACAATTGCGATTTGGTATATGGTGGCGGAAAAATTGGCATTATGGGTGAACTTTCCAGAAAGTTTAAAAGTTTAAATAGAAAAGTAATAGGAATAATTCCCGAAAGACTTAATTTATCAGGAATAGTTTCTGAAATTGATGATGAGATAATGGTTACTCCAGACATGCACTCCAGAAAAGCCAAAATGTTTGAAATTTCTGATGCTTTTATTGCTTTACCTGGAGGATTTGGAACATTAGAAGAATTGCTCGAAGTAATTACTCTGAAACAATTAAATTATCATCATAAACCAATCATAATTATTAATCAATCTGGATTTTACGATTTTTTAATAAAACAATTTGACGTGCTTTTTGAAGAAAAATTTGCAAAAGATTCATATAAAGGCTTATATTATATTGCTTCAAATCAAGAAGAAGCGGTTAAATATTTATTTAATTATAAATATGAAATTTCTGAAACCAAGTATTTATAATTTAAATTTGAATTAAATGAATAATCCTTTCAATTCATCAGTTTATTTACAACGAACTACTGAACGAAAAACAGATGTTAGAGGCGATTTTTTCAGAGATCAAACAGCAATTATTCATTCAATGTCTTTTAGAAGGTTAAAGCATAAAACTCAGGTTTTTTACGCACCAGATAATGACCATGTTTGCACCAGAATTGAACATGTATTGCATGTAGCAACCATAGCTGCAACAATTTGTAAAGGATTAAATTCAAAAGGCTGGAATCTGGATATGGAAATGGCTTATACTATTGGACTTGGACACGATTTGGGTCATGCACCCTTTGGACATACAGGCGAAGATGCTTTAAATAAAATACTTGGAGGCGACAACGCTTTTATACACGAAGTAAATAGTTATAGAGTTGTTGAATATCTTGCAAATAATGGAAGTGGATTAAATCTTACTTTTGGAGTTAAAGATGGAATAATTTGTCACAATGGAGAAAAATTTGAACAATATTTAAAACCATCACCAAAACTTAATAAACTTGATGAAATAAAAACCCGTTCGTTTCATTCAAATTCTTATGAAGGTTGTATAATGCGTTTTTCTGATAAAATTGCATATTTAGGTCGTGACATAGAAGATGCAATAAAAGCCGGATTTATTGAATTAACAGATGTTCCTGAAAAAGTAAAAAATGAATTAGGAACTTCAAATGGCGAAATTATCAACAAACTAATTATTGATATTATTGAACACTCTAAAGATTCTGATTTGGTTGGGCTTTCAGATGAAAAATATGAATTAATGAACGAATTAAAAAAATTCAATTACAAGTATATTTATGGCAATGATAAACTTAAAGATTACAATGGTTACTGCTTGAAAATAATAAATACAATTTTTGAATATCTTTTTGAATTATATCAAAAAAAAGGAATTGATTTTCAGAAATATAGCGATGGAAAAATAAAATTAGATTCATCTTTTGGTTCATTTGTCGAAAAAATGCAAGAATTTTACATAAAAACAAACGCTAGTGAGAAACAAATAATTACTGATTATATTTCAGGAATGACAGATTTGTACGCATTGGATTGTATGAAACAAATTACACTACCAAAGCCTCTGGAATTTTTTTAAAAATGATGAATTAATGATTTCTGAAATCATACTGAATTCCAAAATTAATTGAAACTAAATTTGTTTTAATATTTAAGTCAATTCCTCCAATTACAGTTAGCCCCGTGTATTGGTCTCTTGATGATTTTGTTATAGAATTTTTATAGCCATCTTTATTAGTTTGAATCTCTAAAAGAAAACCAACTTTAGGTGCATGCAAATCGTAATAATAAAAAGGTATATATGCCAAAAATAGTTGGTAATACGTACATATAAGCCTTATCATAATTGAGAATCAGAGAAGTTTATTGAAATTCGTTTCAATAAACTTTTTTGTTATGATAAAAACTAAGAAAAAACGATGCTGGTCTTGCGATAGTTTAGATGTAATAAAATGGGGCAATCAGCAAGGAAAAAAACGATTTAAATGTAAAAGTTGTGGTATATTTTTTACATCATCAAATTTAGGGGTAAGAAGAAAAAATCGAGAAGTTTGGTTTCGTGAATGGATTATAGGGAAACAAACCTTTAGTCAACTTGTATCCAAAAGCAAATATAGTGAGCGAACATTAAAGCGATATTTTTATGATTATTTGAATAGCTATCCTGTATGGCATATAAATAGTTCAGAACGTGTTAATCTGTTAATTGATGGGACATTTTTTTCTAACAAGATATGTCTTGTTCTTTACAGAGACAATACAATAAAGAAAACAATACTTTATCGCTTAAGTGATGGAGAATGGGAAGAAGAACTCAAAGAAGATTTAGAAAACATATTGAAATTAGGAGTTACCATAGAAAGCGTTACATGTGATGGACTTCGTAATATATTAAAGTCAGTACGCAAAAGTAGCCCTACAACTGTAATTCAGCGATGTTTAGCTCATATTCAACGTGAAGGTTTATTATGGCTAACAAAACATCCGAAAAGTGAAGCTGGTATTGAGTTGAGAGAAATTGTTAAAAGGCTACATCTGATAGATAATAAAGAAAAATGGGGTTACTGGATTGTAGATATGGTTAAATGGCATGATAAGCATAAAGTATATATTAATGCAAAAACCTATAAGCCAGAGACTAATCGTTATTGGTTTACGCATAAAAGTGTACGCAAAACATTTATACATATAAAACGAGCCTTACCAGATATGTTTCAGTATTTGGAAAATTCTAGAATTCCTAAAACTACAAATGGGTTAGAATCCTTTTTTGGGCATCTCAAACAAAATATTTCTATACACAGAGGACTATCAAAGGAACACTACAAAAATTATGTGAAGTGGTATTTGTTTTTTAAGAGCAATGAAAAATAAGTTTTTTTAGCCATGTTGGATACCAATAATGAAAAAAGGAGGAATCTGTTAAATTCCTCCTCATTATTGTATAACCATAAGGTTTATTGCTGATAGGTTGCTCTTCAGCAGAGCCTATGTCCTCTTCAACCTTACAACGCAAATTTAAAAACTATTTTTACCAAAATCACCAACTATTTTTGGCATCATTACCATAAAAATGTCTATTTTGTTTAAAATAAAACCCTATCCAGGTATTTCCAACAGGTTTATATTTCATAAAAGCATAAAATCTTTGAGTAGGTGTGGCAAGGACTGAAAGCATAAATGAATTTTTTCGATTATTCATTTGTCTATCACCTCTAGCAGTAGCAGGTAAATGCAAATAATTAAAGTAAAATTCAAAATCAATAAAATAATACGAATCAGAAATTGGCGACATTGAATATCTCGAATCTATATCAACCATAAACGATAATCCTATTCTTATTTTATTAAACTTATTAAACTTACTTGACGAATTCCGACCAGCCGAATGGTTTGGATCGAAATCAAATCCCCAAAAACGTAATCCAACAAAATGTTCTCTTTTATATATTGATAAGAATGTATATGAGGTTTTCTGAGTAAATATATTTTTGAGCTCTTCTTGCTCTTCTAATGAAATTTCTTTGCAATTTTTTCGCCAATAAAAAATTTCTTCAATAGAATAGTAGTTATTAATTTTTGATGGCTTTGAATTAATTCCAATTTCGGGACTAGAAATTTCAATTTTTGATGTTGATTTTATTATCAATTGAGCATTAATAGCCAAAGTATATAACATCAATAAGATGAAATATCTGATTTTCATTTATTTTTTTATTAAAAAATAATTTGACTAAAATAATTTGAATTACTGAGAGTTGAAAATGTTTTAAGAATAATATTTTATGTGTACTTGATTATCTATTTAATAATCTGTTTTGAAAAAATAGGTATTAAAATCACGATTGGATATCTTCGGAATTATCTTTACGAAGCTTTTTTAAATTGATTTTTCGCTCTTCAGATAACCAACCTAATAAAGATATAGTTATATGAATAAAACTTGCTACTCCTGAAATTGCTAAAATATAAGCAAATAATTTTCCGGCAGGAAAATATAAATATAAACAAACTACCAATAATGTCATCCAAATGCCTGCACACCAAGGACATGTTAAAAAATACTTAGTTGATTTAACAAATCCAGCTTCAGATTCAGATTTTATTACAAAATCTCTTAAAAAATTTAAAACTTTATCATAAACTAGTAAACGAGTTAATCTGTAAGCTGCTAGAGAAATTACAATAAAATCAAAAAGTTTTAAATCATTAATTAAGGAATGGATTTTATTTGAAAAAAATGAAATTAAAATAATAACAATAATAAAACTTATTGAGTAAATAAAATTCCAAAATTTCTCAGTTTTAATCATTAACTAATTCAGTAAATTTTAATACACCTCAAATATAGAAAAAATTGATTAAAATTTATTTATTTATTTTAATCATAGAAAATATTTTTTGAAAAAAAGATTTAGGTGGTTTTTCATCGTCATCATAATAACCTGAACCATAAGGCACGCCATAACCATACGAGTAATATCCTCCGTATGTATAACTATACTTACCATAAAAGCCATAATAACCTGGTATTTTTACATCATTAATTAATATACTCAAATTATTAATATTTTTATTAATATATAAATCATTTACAAGTTTTATTGTTGATTTATTTGAGAAATTTTGTCTAATAACAAAAATATTTGCATCAGTATGCTTAGTCAATAATATTGCATCAGTAACTAATGCCACAGGTGGAGTATCAATTATTATATAATCAAATCTTGCTTTTACTTGCTTAATAAAATCATCAAAGCTATCTCCTTCTATTAATTCTGCTGGATTTGGAGGTACAGGTCCAGATGGTATGACATACAGATTTGGGATTGGAGTTTCTAAAATTATTTCATCTAAAGTTGCTTTACCTATTAAAAAATTACTCATCCCAACTTCATTAGAAATATTTAAATCTTTATGTAATTTAGGTTTTCTTAAGTCAAGACCAACTAATAATGTTTTTTTATTTGAAAAAGCGATTATTGAACCTAAATTAATTGCACAAAATGTTTTGCCTTCACCACTAACTGATGAAGTTATTGCAATAACATAGGAATCCTTATTACGTAATAAATATTGAAGATTAGTCCTTAATGATCTAAAACTTTCTGAAATAGATGATTTAGGTTTTTCAAGTACAACTAAATCAGTATCTTTATTATTGTGACCAATTGTACCACTAATTGGAACATTTGTTTTGTCTTCAACATCTTTTACTTCAATAATTTTATTATTCAAGAAATCTAATAAGATTATAATTATTAATGGAATTAATAATCCAATTACCAAAGCAATCATGTAGTTTAATGATTTTTTAGGTGAAATCTGAATAGCATTTTCTGGTCGTGCAATATCAACAACCTTATTGTCAGGTATTAATGAAGCTTGAGCTATTCCAGCTTCTGCCCTTTTCTGTAATAAATAAGTATAAATGTTGTCACTTAAGTCAAATTTTCTTTGTACGTTTATTAATTCTCTTTGTGTAACTGGCAGTTTATTAATTTCAATATCAATTTTAGCCAATCTTTTATCAACATCATCAATTGACATTTTTGTGGTGCTAATCAAATTTTTTAAATTTTCGATTAAAGCATCTTTAGTATTTTGAATTTTTAAATTAATTAAATTTACAGATGGTGTATTTTCTTTTGCACTATATAATAAAGTTTCCTTTTCAAAATTATATTGACTTAAACTGTTAATTAATGTAGTTAATAGTTGATCATTTATCCCCATAACAGAAGGAGCAATAACATCTTTAAAATTATTTTTATCTTCAATATATTTTAATAAATAATGATAATAATTTGATTTTATATTTAATCCTGTTTTATCGGTTTGAATTTCAACCAATTGGTCAAATATCATTTTGCCTTCTCTATCTATATCAACTACCTTATTATCAACTTTAAAAGCCAAAAGATTCCTTTCAGCTATTTTAAGCGAATCGGTTATTTCGCTTAATTGTTCATCAATAAATCTTATTGTGTTTTGAGTAATTTGATTTTTTTCTTCTAATCCATATCTAATATATATTTCACTTAGTTTGTTTAAAAAATCAGACTCTTTATAAATATTTAATCCAGTTGTTGATAAAAATAAAATAGTTCCCTTTTTATCATTCATTTCAACATTTAATTTCGCTCTATATGAATTTGTTAATGAGTTAAGATTATTGATAATAAAGTAATATTTTTTTGGTAAATTAGTATAATCGCTAAAGAAAATATCATTTTTTTCAATTTTAAATTTGAAGTTTTCATGAATAAAAGTTTCATTAAAATTTAACTTAGTTTGTTTTAATGATGCGTCTTCAGATTCTATAATAAATTCATTTTCATTCTTTAAGGTAAGAAATATTTTTGCTCCAGTATATTGATTATAATCTTCATCCAAGATGACTTTAAATGGAGATGATTTATATTTTTCGGGTGTATTTATTCTGCCTATAGAATAGTATGAAATATGGAAATCTAATAATTCATTAATTGTTCTATTTATTATTTCATAAGACTGTAATATTCCTATTTCATTTTCAACACTTTTTCTTCTTGATCGTCGAAACAATCCCATTTCTTCAACCATGCTTTCAACACCACCAGAAATTGCATTATCCTTATCTTTAACTAAAATTGAAGAAGATAAATTATATCTAGGGTCTGTATATCTATTTATAAAATATGAAATTGATAGAGTAATAAATACCATTATTGCAAAATAATACCAATTACTCAAAATTTTGAATAACAATTTTTTTACGTCAATTGTGTCGTCGTCTTCTTTGAAAATTTTTGCTTTTTCCTCAATCATTTTACCAAACTCTTAAAATAAAACTCATCGCAATTATAAAAGTAGTAATACTTGAAAATACTATTTGAATAGTTGGAGCATTAATAATTCTTAATGCTTTTGCTTTTACAGGTTGAACATAAATAATATCATTCGGCATAATATTATATAACTCTGATGAAACTAAATCTTTATTCGTTAAATCAAGCCTAAATGTAGTAATTTTTTCGTTTGAATTCCTGATAACCAATACTTTTCGTTTATCGCCATTATCATTAATATCTCCAGCTAACGAAATAGCATGAAAAATATTTATTTTATCTTGAAACACTGAAAATAGACCAGGACTCTTTACTTCTCCTAAAATTGAAATTTTAAAATAAGCTAATTTCACAAATACTGCAAACTCTTGCAAATATTTAGCAGCCTCTATTTCAATCCTTTTCTTTGCTTCAGAAATTGTACATCCAGCAACAAAAACATTTCCAATATTAGGCAAAGTAACATATCCTGAATCATTAACTAAATAACCATATAAGTATAAATATGACTCACTTACAGAGGGAGCTGTTTCAGAATAAGTATAATTATACATTTTATTAATTACTTCATTATTTGAAACAATCCGAATATAAAGTAAATCTTTTTGTTGAAGTTTATAGCTTAAATCATTATTAACATTAAATATTTCATCTTGAGTACCTCTTAAATAAACAATATTTTTATTACTTGTACATGAAACAAGAAACAATATAAAAACAAAAAACAGAAACTGGAAAAACTTCATTTTTTTTAATTTTACCACAAACATAATAAGATTTTTTTTGTTACAATGAAAACTAATCTATAAAGTTCAATTTAACAGAAAACATTTATAGTTTTGTAGCAATAATTTTATTGAATGAGAGATTTAACAATCGGAAAGGAATCTAATCGAATTTTCTTTTTTGCCTTGCCGATGCTTTTGGGAAATGTATTTCAGCAACTTTACAATATTGTTGACAGTGTCATTGTAGGGCATTTTATTGGGAAAGAGGCTCTTGCTGCAGTAGGTGCATCATTTCCTATAATATTCATTATGATTTCATTAATTATTGGAGTTTCAAATGGCTTCACTATTATTATTGCTCAATATTTTGGTGCCAAAGACATAAACAATGTTATTAAAGCTATTGATACAATGAATATTGTATTGTTTGTAGCTTCATTAATACTATCTATTGTTGGTATTATTTCAATTGATTCATTATTCACATTATTACGTCTTCCTTTAGATGTATTTCCAATGGCAAAGCAATATCTTCAAATATATTTATCTGCACTTGTCGTTTTCTTTGGATATAATGGACTTAGTGCAATATTACGTGGATTAGGAGATTCAAAAACTCCTCTATATTTTTTAATATTATCTACACTATTAAACATTGGACTAGATTTATTATTTATTCTAGTTTTCAAATGGGGAATTGCAGGAGCTGCTTATGCGACAGTCATTTCTCAAACAGTTGCATTTTTAGCATTAGCATTTTATCTTCATAAAACTCACGACATTATTAAAATATCAATTACGAAATTAACTTTCGACAAAAAACTTTTTAAGACGTCATTAAAAATTGGGCTT
>MEND01000267.1:12320-16960 GCA_001768975.1 Bacteroidetes bacterium GWA2_31_9
TTTGTTGGTCAAAATATTGGTGCAAATAAAATGCATCGTGTAAAGAAAGGATTATTGTCAACATTATTTATGACCTCATTAGTTTCTGTTGCTGTATCATTAGTGGTTGTCTTTTTTGGAGAAAATTTAATGGCAATGTTTACAATAGATCAAGAAGTAATAAAAATCGGCGAAAGCTATTTAGTTATAGTTTGTTCTTTTTATATTATTTTTTCAACAATGTTTATTTTTCAAGGTGCATTAAGAGGTGCCGGCGACACATTGATTCCAATGTTTATAACTTTATTTGCATTATGGGTAATTCGTATTCCATTAGCATACTTTTTATCAAACGATTATGGATATTTTGGAATATGGTGGTCAATTCCATTTGCATGGTTTTTTGGAATGACGTTCTCAATTATTTATTTTTACAAAGGAAATTGGAAATCAAAAATATTAATTAAACAAAATCCAAATTATGAAAGTACTGATATTTAGTCTATTTATTGCAATATGCTTTAAATTTTCGTATTCACAAGTTTTACCAAACTACTTAACTGAAGAAGAAAAACTAAAACTTCCTTTAAAGTTTACTAATGTTAATAAAAGCTTTACTACTCCTCCATCAGGTTCTGTTCGTAATCCAGCTGAGTGGGAAGAAATGCAAGCAATATTAATTGCATGGGAAGGATATTCCGACTTTTTAACAGAAATAGTAAGATATGCTGTTGACGAATGTCAGGTTTACATTTATTGCACAAATCAAACTACTGTTAGTAATTATTTAACTTCAAGTGGCGTTGACGTTACTAATGTTCACTATATTATACAGAATTTAAATTCGGTATGGATTCGAGATTATGGTCCAAACAATATTTATTCTAACGATGTTGGCGATTTATCTTTTGTAGATTGGA
Organism: Bacteroidetes bacterium GWA2_31_9; assembly: GCA_001768975.1. Lineage (GTDB taxonomy): Bacteria > Bacteroidota > Bacteroidia > Bacteroidales > GWF2-33-38 > GWA2-31-9. The sequence continues at coordinate 13,220 of MEND01000267.1, forward strand.
TTTATAATCGCCCTCGACCACAAGATGATGCTTCACCTGCTGCAATAGCAAGTTTACTTTCAATTCCTTTATATGAAACTACCCAAGCCCCAACCGATTTAGTTAATACTGGTGGAAACTTTATGTCTGATGGTTTTGGAACTGCATTTGCCGAAAAATTGATTTTAACTGAAAATGATGCTAGTAATCCTTATGGAGTTACTACAAAATCGGAAGCAGAAATTGATGATATATTCAATCAGTGGATGGGAATAAACAGATACATCAAAATTGACGAATTACCTTACGATGGAATTCATCACATTGATATGCACATGAAATTACTTGACGAAGAAACCTTATTAATTGGAGAATTTCCTCAAGGTATTTCTGATGGACCTCAAATTGAAGCAAATATTAATTATATTCAATCAAATTTTCTGTCTGTTTTTGGCACTCCTTATAAAATAGTACGAATTCCAATGCCTCCAAGTTCAAGTGGAGCTTATCCAGATGAATCTTATTACAGAACATATACAAATTCGTTAATTATTAACAAAACAGTTTTAGTTCCAACATACTATGAAGAATACGATACTACTGCTTTAAGAATTTATCGTGAAGCAATGTCTGGATACAGAGTAATTGGAATTGATGCAAATGCCATAATTCCAGCAAGCGGAACAATACATTGTACAACTCACGAAATAGGAGTTATTAATCCATTGTTAATTTCTCATCAAAATTTACCCGATACTTACGAAACTGTAAATCCATATTATGCTGAAGCTAAAATAATGCATTCATCTGGTATTAATACTGCAAAACTTTATTATAGAACTGATACTACTCAAGCATACCAAACAGTTGATATGACAGAAGTAAATGCTTTAGAAAATTTATGGGGAGGTTTTATTCCAGCAAAACCTGCAAACACTACTATTTATTATTATATTGAGGCAAATGCGAATAGTGGAAAATCACAAATAAGACCAATGACTGCACCTACAGGATATTTTAAATTTCATATTTTGAATTCAACTAATTCTAACTTGTTAACCAGAAATGAATTTAATTTTAATGTAAATTCTTCAAATGAAAATATTGAAATCAATATTATTTCAGAAACTCAACAAACATTCGAAATTCAAATTATAGATATTCTTGGAAATACAATTTACAAAAAAAATTATCAGGTTAATGCTGGCAGAAACACCTTTATTTCAAATGCAAATAATATTTCATATGGAATTTATATTGTTACTGCTAAAAACGAAAAATCAAGTTCTTCCAAAAAAATTGTAATCAATTAATATGACATATATTATTATCGCTTTTACAAGTATAGTTTCATTTATTGCACTTCAAAATAGAGTCATTTTTGAAAAATATTTGTTTAATGCGTACGCAACTATCCATCATAAACAAATATATCGAATTATAAGTCACGCTTTTTTGCATGCTGATTTTAATCATTTATTGTTTAACATGTTAACGCTATTTTTCTTTGGAGTTTATGTTGAATCTGTATTTAAAATGTATTTTGGAAATCTTGGAATTTCCTACTATATGCTTCTGTACTTTTTGGCAATAATATTCTCAACACTTCCAGCAATTATTAAGCATAGAAATAATCAATTTTACAATGCAGTAGGTGCTTCAGGAGCTGTTTCAGCAGTTTTATTCTCCTACATTCTATTTGACCCTTTTGGAAAAATTATCATTTTCTTTATTCCAATTGGAATTCCAGCATTTATTTTTGGACCAGCTTATTTATTATATTCAGCATATATGGGCAAAAAGGGAATAGATAACATTGGTCATGATGCTCATTTTTGGGGAGCAATTTTTGGTTTTATTTTTCCATTATTATTAGATTATAAATTGTTCTTTCACTTTTTAAATCAATTGATTAACTAATGACAAAAGCATTATTTCTTGATAGAGATGGAGTTATAAATTTTGAAAGAGGTGAATACACTTATCGCAGTGAGGATTTTATTTTAAATATAGGAATTATTGATTTGCTATTACATTTTCAATCAGCCGGTTATTTGATAATTATTATTTCTAATCAAGGTGGAATTTCAAAAGGGATTTATAAAAAAGAAGATGTTGAAAATTTACATCAGGTATTCATAAATGAATGTAATAAAAACAAAATTAAAATTACAGACTTTTTATACTGTCCTCATTATCCTGATGTTGAGAATTGCCTTTGCCGAAAACCAAAATCATTAATGCTCGAAAAAGCAATTGCAAAATATGATATAAATACAACTGAATCGTTAATGATTGGAGATTCACAAAGAGACGTAGAATGTGCTGAAAGTGTTGGTGTAAAAGGCATTTTAATCAAATCAAATATCATTGATTCTAATATTTTAAATCTTAAATAATTGGTATATTGTTAAATGGTTATATTGTTGCTACGCAGTTAAAACCTGTTAATCATGTCTTAAAAAAATCCTAAATCACTAAATTCTAAATTAAGTTTATGGAAGAATCTTATATAATTTTAGATGGAGTTTTAACAAACAATAAAAATGTGATTTCTTTAAATAATCGCTCTTTCAAATATGGCGATGGCTTTTTTGAAACAATTCATGTATGCAAAAGCAAAATTCAATTTTTAAATTTTCATTTTGAACGAATAATTGATTCTGCCCAAAAATTAAAAATGAAGCTTCCCTCCCATTTCAATGAAGATTTTCTGAAAAATGACATATTAAAACTATTAAATAAAAATAAATTCTATTTAGGAGCAAGAGTCAGACTAAGCATTTTCAGAAAAGATGGAGGACTTTATACTCCTGAATCAAACTTAGCATCATATACAATTGAAGCTGAAAAACTTCCAATTCATATTTACGAATTAAATAAAATAGGTCTTAAAATTGGAATTTATGATGAAATAAAAAAGCAAATTTCTGTTTTATCATCTATAAAAAGCAATAATTCATTAATTTACATTTTGGCATCAATTTATAAAACTGAAAAAAACTTTGATGATTGCTTACTCTTAAACGAGCATAATGATATTATTGAAGCTACAAGTTCAAATTTATTTGTAGTAAAAAACAATGTAATATATACTAATTCGACATCTTCGGGTTGTGTTAACGGAGTTATGAGAAATGCAATTATTGATTTAGCAATATCTCAAAAATATATAGTTTACGATGACTGTATTTTTAAAGAAGCTGACTTAATTGAAGCTGACGAAATTTTCCTGACAAATGCAATTTCAGGAATCAAATGGGTTATGTCGTTTAAAGACCGTAGATATTTTAATAAAGTTTCGAAAAAGTTGATTGAAGAATTGAATAATCAATTTATCGACTAATTTTTCTATCCAATCCTTTTCTAAATATATACTGAAATACAATAAGTTATGTATTCATACCACATAGTTTGTATTTTAAATACAAAATAGCTTGTATTTAGAATACAAATTAATTATTCTGAATCAATTAAAGCTCGGATTATCAGGAAAATTAGTCCAAATTTTATATTTCTCTCCTAAGCTTGACAATGTGTCTGTCCAAATGTTATCGTTTCTAGTTAGTAATTCATCATTAGTTAATTCTGTAACCAACCACGAATTTTCTTTTATTTCATCATTTAGTTGATTTGGTGTCCAGCCTGAATATCCAATAAAAAATCTAAAATTACCACTTGTAACTATTCCATCGTAAATTAAATCTTTCAAAGTATCAAAATCGCCTCCCCAATATAGATTATCAAGAATTTGAATACTCT
>MEND01000268.1 GCA_001768975.1 Bacteroidetes bacterium GWA2_31_9
CTTTCAGTTAAAAGTTTTTTGTTACTTTTTTTCGATAAAAAAAGTAAAAGAATTCGCTTTTCAAAAAAAGTTTCTTTAATAATGGATATTTGTCGTACACCCTTCAAACATCGTCTAAAATATTTTTTGCATCTTTGAATTGATTTGTTGCATTTGATACTTGAATCTACCTTTCAAGTTTTCTAATGCGTAATTTGGGTTAATTTGATTTTAATTTTACTTTTGCATTCTTAAAAAATGTTTTTCAATAATATTTAGTTTTATTTAGTGAAAAAAAGAATACTTCAATTATCAATAATTCTTGTTATTATAGCATTATCGCCAGTTATTTACATTTTTATTAAAAACATCCAAAACGACCTTCAATTACGTGAGTATGTTGCTGAAACAATTATTCCAAGAATAAAAGAAGATTTTAATAGGCTTTTTACTTTTCAGAATAGTGAGATTCCAATTGTATATTTAGAAATTAGTGATGAAAATTATAGTAAATTAGAAAAGCAAAGGAAAAAACGTCTTGAAAAAGTAAAGTCTTCAAAAAATTTTGTAAGTCAAGGTAGTTGGAAAGATATTAAAGCGACTATAAAATATAATGAAAATGAGTACGAAATTAAGCTTAGAATTCGTGGCGATATGCCGTCAAACTACAATCGAGGTTTAGAAAATTGCTCATATCGTTTTGATATTACAGACGATAGCTATTTGTTTGGCAAAAAGAAACTTTCTTTAGTAAGACCATTTCTTGAAAACAATTTTTATAGCTATATTTTTTCTGGTTTTCTTGAAAATGAAGGATTTATTTCAACCGATGCTCATTTTGTAAGATTGTATTTAAATGGCAAAGAAAATGGGATTTATATTTTACAAGAAGGTTTTTCTAAAGAGCTTGTCGAATCATCTGAATATCGTGAAGGTGTAATTCTACGATTTAAGAATGATTGCATGGATTGTAACTTAACATACAATAATAACGGTTTTCCTGAATTAGATGCCTACAGCGAAAAAAAGATTGTTAAAGATACTGTCCTTGCAAATATATTTGCAAGAGCATTGCTGAAAATGAATTTATTAAAATCTGAACAAATATCTGCATCGCAATGTTTTAATGTAAGTAAGTTTGCTAAATATATTGCTTTGTGTGATATGTTTTTAGCACATCATTCCATGACTTGCCATAATGTGAAATTATATTTTAACCCTGTTAACGATAAATTTGAGCCAATTGCTTGGGACCCATCTAGTTTTGTTCGTTATAAAGTAAGTCTTCCTATTCAAAAGGGCTTTAATGATTATGCTGGAAAAAACTATAATAATAAACATACTTACCCTCTTTATCCCTTTTTATTTTCTGATACTGTATTTATAAAAGCATTTAATAATGAACTTTATAAATATGCAAACGATACTTCAATTATGCATTTCATTAGTCTGAATCAAAACTTAATGAACAATCTTGACCCAGAATTATATCGTCAGAGTTATCAACCACAGTTTAATCCTGATTTAATTGTAGGGAATATTAAAGACATTAAAAATAATTTTACAACAGATAACCGTTTAACTGCAAGGCTTTTTTATAACGAAGGCATACTTATGGTTAGGTCAAATATTCCTCTTGCCATAAAAATTACTGAAATTTATTTAGATTCACTTACAAAGATTGACATCAATAAAATTATTATGCCTTATCAATATGATACTATTGTAATTCCAAAGAAATTTATCCGTACAGATGATAAAAAATTTACCTTATACTCAACTATTTATGGACTTGATTTGAAGCAAAAATACAGAGGCAGAATTTTTCCGAAAGTTGATAATTCAAAAAGTGTGTTAGTTTCTGAATATTTTGATAAGTCGTTATTTAATATACGTGAGCAAAATAAAACAATCTCGTTTAAACAAAAGTCAATAGAATTATTAAATGATATTTATATTCCATCGGGATATAAAGTTATTATTGAGGAAGGAAGCAATATTAAGCTGAAAAATAATTCAAATATATATTGCGAATCAGCAGTTTTTGCAAAAGGAAATAAAAGTAATAATATCATTTTTTCTTCCTATGGAACAGGCGGAATTTTAATTAAAAACACTAATGAAAAGTCTGAATTTGTTAATGTTACATTCAATAACTTAAACAATCCCGAAGATAATAATTGGACAGTTACAGGTGCAATAACCTTTTACGAGGCAGATGTACAATTTACAAACTGTACAATAAAAAACAATAAATCAGAAGACGCTTTAAATATTATCCGAAGTAACTTCGTTATTGATAGTTGCACAATTAGCTCAACATTTTCAGATGCCATTGACATTGATTTTGGCAAAGGAGTAATTAAAAACTCTTCTATAAATAACACCGGAAATGATGCATTAGATTTTTCTGGTTCAGAAATAGAAATCCTAAATGTTAATTTATTTGATATTAGCGATAAGGCAGTAAGTAGTGGTGAAAAATCTAATGTTTATGCTGATAATATAACTATAAATAATGCTTTTATTGGATTAGCATCGAAGGATGAATCTAAGTTTATTGCAAAAAACATTAAAATTTCTAACTCAAAATATTCAGCCACAGTTTATCAAAAGAAAGGGGAATTTGGTTTATCTAGCTTGGTAATTGAAAACGGCAAAATCGATAAATCTAATTTTTTAATAGAAGAGAAATCTAAATTTATTTTTAATAGCAAGACAATAAAAGGTGATAAAAAGGGAATTTATGATTTTTTGTATAAAAATTAATTGTCACGATTTAAGATTTTTTTTAAACAATATTTAATTGTATCAAGTGAAGAGCTTTTATACAGCATTTGTTTTTTTATTTTTTTTTGAAAATATCTCAATTGGGAATTTCTATAAAACCAATAATCTACACCCCGACACCTTTAACTACAAAACCTCCGAAAACATAACCCGAGATTATATTCATTTTCTTAAAAATCAAGATATTGATACTATTTTAGTTTTTTATACATCTGAGGGTAAGTCTATTAAATACATTAATATCACAAATTATATCTATTTTCAGAAAGGACAGATTTATATGTCATTTCATACAACTTATCCTATTGATTCAAGAAAAAAAGGTCAAATCTATTTTGCTCAAAACAGACTGTTAAAACAATCTGACGAAAATAAAATTGAAAAAATATTCAGAAAAACTTCTAGCTTTTCTGAAATGACTAAAAACATCGAAAAACCATTCAAAAATATGTGGAAAAAACGAAAATGGAGAAAATTATATTTGTTTGGTTTTGATTTGGCTAATCAAGAAGATATTTATGATTTAAAAGCTTCAGGAATATACAATCGTTCGTATAGAAATACAAAACCCACAAATCACTCATCATTATATAAACAAAAACGAGTTGCGATTAGAGTTTATAATTTGCTTAAAAAGTATTTTTATAAAGATTTGGATATTATCTTGGTCTGTAAATAGTATCTTACTCAATAGAACTATTATGAAATTTAATTGAAAACTCTTCAAACTCTTCTCTTAAGTTTTTCTCAGGAATAGAAATTAATTTCTGAAGTCTATCATCAGGAATAACTATTAACTCTCGCAATTTTAAATGCTGATTAATAAATATCATCTCAATATCTGGATAAATGTCTTTAATTAAATCGCTAAGTTCAATTACAGATATATTCTTATCAACTAAATTATAAATCCCTGATTTATAGCCTGATAAATTGATGTTTTTCAGAACATCTACAAGTTTATCGACATGAACAAATGCTCTGTGCTGCTTTCCATTTCCGTTTACAGAAATTCGTCCCGTAAAACTTGCGTCAAACATGAATTTATTAATTACGGCATCAAATCTCATGCTTACACCAAAACCATAAACGTTTCCGCTTCTTATAATATAAGTGTCAATTTTATTGAATAATCTTTCAACATGTTTCTCGCCTTGTAATTTTGAAATTCCATAAAAAGTTTCGGGATTCGGGAAAGTATTAATATCGACCTTATTATCTGAAGATCCATAAACAGAAGAGCTACTCACATAAATAAATTTCTTAACATTTGAATCTTCAACTGCATAAACTAATTCTGCTGTTCCCCAATTATTTACTTGTTCAAAAAGATGTGGTGATTCGTTTGAAAAAGGAGTAGTTACTCTAGCTGCCAAGTGATAAACAACATCAATATCTTTCAGTATTTCCTTTAGTTTTCTAGAATCTAAAATATCACCTTTTATAAATTTTACTTTTCCTCGTTTTATTCTTGAGTGAAGAAAAATATTATAATTATTTCTGCTTAAATTATCATAAATAATAATTTCATTTACATTAGTTTCTTTTTCCAGTTGAATGGTTAATTCTGTTCCAATATAACCTGCACCTCCTGTAATTAATACCTTCATTTTAATTTCATTTTATAATAAGATCAGTATGCAGACCACATTCACTTTTATTTAATCCAAACCAACGACCTTCTCTAATATCATATTCTGATTTTCTGGTACATGGCTCACATCCAATGCTAATATAACCTGAATTTTCGAGTGGATGAGAAGGAAGATTAAATTTTTTGATATAATCATAAATAATTTTATCAGTCCAATTTAGTAAAGGATGAAACCTAGTAACATTATGAGGAGCCTTTTCCAATGTATTGAGACCCTTTCTATTTTCATTCTGACTAGCTCGTACTCCAGAAATCCAAATATCATTTTCTGCTAATATCGAGTCGAGAGGTTGGACTTTATTCAAATGACAACAAAAATCGGGTTCTGATGTATAAAGCAAATTGCCCGACGAATCTTTTTGCAAATTCTTTGGAACAGAAGGTCTTACTTCAATAATATACAAATTTAAAAGTTTGGCAATTGTATCTTTATATGAAATAGTGTCGGGAAATAAAAATCCTGTATTAATAAAATATATTGGGATTCCACTATCAATTGTATTTAAAAGATGAAGCAAAGCAACACTTTGTCCCTGAAAAGAAGAAGTAGCAAATATTTTTTTTCCTTCTGATTTAAAAAGCCTTATTTGGTATTCAATTTCTTCTAAATTCATTTCAAATTATTAATAAAAGTAAAAATACAAAAAATTATTGTCATTCTGATTTTGTAATTATTTTGATTATAAATATTAAAAATAATAAGCAAAAAAAAACCGCCAATTGGCGGTTTTCAATATTTTATGTAACAATTAAAATTGCTTAAACGAATTCTCGTTATTAAGGAATCCTACTAAAACTGCAACGCATCCACTTGATAATTGGTCTGAAACTTTATCGTTAGTAGGTACTGCTAATGAGATAATTAATTGCTGACTTGATTCAAGTTTGAAATCCCAAGACTTAGCAAAGTTTTTATCTTTATTACTAAACAAAACATTTCTATCTGCATCCATAACTTCAAATTCTACTTTAGGAATTAAATCATCTCCACAAATAGAAATTCTATATTCTTGTCCTGAATAAAATGTTTTATATAATTCTGCTGTTTCTCCTTCAGCTAAAGTTGTTGCATTATAAATACCATCATGAATATAAGGCAGAAGCTCCATTTTGCAAATTTTCTTAGCAAAATTTTTACACTGTGCGTTAACATTTAAATTAAATGTAAGAACCAATGCAAATATTGATATTACAAATACTAGTCTTTTCATAATTAGCTTACAATTTTAGTTCTAAACTCTTCAACTTTACTACATAAACTATCAAATACTTCAGGAGTAATAACAATTTTAGTTTTGCTGTTAAGAGTTGTTTGGTTAGTAGCATCATCAACAGAAGCTTCAATTTTTGAAGTTGTTACTTGAATTTTTTCAAAAATTGCATTTAAAGCATTTAATTCTACAAGTAATTCTTTAACAGTTTCGCTAGCATTGCCATCTTTATACTCATCTAAAAGGCTTAATAAAGTATTTAAAGATAATCTTTGGTCAACTATTCTGTCAATCATTTCTTTATTGCTTTGCGATGTTTTTGCAATTTTAGAAGCAATATATAAACCCTCAGTCCAAGCACCAACTAAAATAATAGCTGCTGTTTCTGGTCTATCGTTTTCTTTAAGGAATGAGTTTGAGTTCATTAATGTTTCAGAAATAATATCCATTAAAGAGTCTCTATTATTAACGTTATTATCCATTCTTTCGATAATAGTTTTGTCGATAGCATTTAAAATTCCTAAATCATCAGCTAATTTCTTACACTGAGATAAATATTTAATAGATGCTTGAGGTTGGTCAAACATACTTGCAAAACTTAAATCGGCACTATAAACACCAAGGTTTAAAGCCATGCTTTTATTTGTAGTATATTTTGCTACATTTTCAAGTGGATTTAAAAACTCTTCGTTATACTTTGCACCAGCTCGCTTAATAAGCATTGCAGTCTCAATAGGAGAAGGCAAAGAATAAAATACTTGTTTAGCTTTATTGAAGTCTTGCATTAATTCTTCATTAACTTCAATTTCAGTATTAGCATTGTTGTTATTAGTTTCGGTTTTACATCCGAACCAAATAGCAGTAATTGCAACTGCTGCGAAGATTTTTAAGTAATTCAGCTTTAACATTTTATTTATCATTGATGTGTTTGTGTTAATATTGTTCAAATAATGTTCGAGTAAAAGTAATATATTTTTTTTAAATACAAAAAAACTATTTTTTATTTTTTCCTTTAATCAAACATTTTCAATTCTTTACAATTTATGGATTTATTTGGAATAATCTCTTTCGCCAAATATCATGCTTCCAACTCTGATAATGGTACTGCCTGATTCAATAGCAAGTTTAAAATCGCTTGACATTCCCATCGAGATTTCTTTAAAATCAGGGTTCTTAGAAAAATATTTTGCTTTTAAAAATGTGAAAATGTGTTTTAAATTATCAAATTCAGTTTTAATTGTTTTAATATTTTCGGTGTATGTTGCCATTCCCATCACTCCACAAACTTGAATATTTTTTAATATGCTATACTCTTTAGAATTTAATATTTCAGATGCTTCATCTTGATTTAGACCAAATTTGGTTTCTTCGTGTGCAATAAATATTTCAAGCAAAACATTTATAATTCTATTGTTTTTTATGGCTTCTTTATTTATTTCTTTTAGCAATTTCAAACTATCGACCGAATGTATTAGTGACACAAAAGGTGCTATGAACTTAATTTTATTCGTTTGCAAATGCCCAATCATGTGCCATTCAATATCTTTTGGTAGAGATTCGTGTTTTTGAACTAACTCCTGAACTTTATTTTCGCCAAATATTTTATGTCCTAAGTTATAAGCTTGAATTATTGACTCAATTGGATGTGTTTTTGAAACAGCAACAAGTTTAACATGTTGAGGTATTTCATTTTTTATTATTTCAAGATTTTTAGCAATGCTCATAATTACAAATTAAAGAAACTTTTGTATAATTTTCACAATAAGTGTTAGTAATCCGCTTAATAAAAGCATTGTTGTAAGTGGAAAAAAAAAGCTGAAATTTTCTTTTTCGATACGAATATCACCCGGAAGGTGGAAAAGCCAGTTTAGTTTATTGCCAAAAAGGTAAACAATAATACCAACAATAAGAATAATAATACCTAACAATATTATGTATTTTCCATAAGTCTGCATTATAAGATATTTTTTAACTACTGCAACATGAGACTCTGGTTCGTAAACCGACAATCCAGAGGATTGTGTTACTCTAATTCATGAATTACCAAACCACTACGAAGTTTTGGTTCGAACCAAGTAGTTTTTGGAGGCATTATATTTCCTGTATCTGCAATATCCAATAATTGATTCATTGAAACTGGATATAATGCAAAAGCTACTTTCATTTCATTAGAATCGACTCGTTTTTTTAGTTCGCCTAATCCTCGAATTCCACCAACAAACTCAACTCTTGTTGTAGTTCTTAAATCTTCAACGCCTAAAATATTGTTTAAAACTAATTGAGAAAGTATTGTAACATCAAGTACACCAATTGGGTCGTTGTCGTTGTAAGTTCCTGGTCGTGCTGTTAACGAATACCAGTTATTGTCAATATACAAACTAAAATTATGCAATTTTTCGGGTCTGTATATTTCAGAGCCTTTTTCGTCAACTATAAAATAGTCGTTAAGTTTTGATAAGAATTGCTCTTTTGTCAAACCATTCAAATCCTTTACAACTCTATTATAATCAATAATTTTTAATTGATTGTCGGGAAAATGAACTGCCATAAAATAATTATATTCTTCATTTCCTGTGTGATTTGGATTTTTTGCTTTTCGCTCAAGTCCTATTCTAGCCGCGGCGGCTGTTCTGTGATGTCCATCAGCAACATAAGTAGCTGGAACTTTTTTAGCAAAAAGCTCTTCTAATCGTTTGTTTGTTGGAGCATCGTTTATTGACCAAAAATGATGTCCAAATCCATCTTCAGAAACAAAATTATAATCTGCTTTTCGGGTTTTGACAATAATTTCAACAATGTTATCTATTTCAGGAACTGCACGATAGCTAAAGAATACAGGCTCAATATTCGCATTTGTATAACGTGTCAGAATCATACGGTCGTCTTCTTTATCTGGACGAGTTAATTCATGTTTTTTAATTATTCCATTATGATAATCGTCACATGATGCACAACCAACAATTCCGTATTGTGTGCGATCATCCATAGTCTGTGCATAAATGTAATATTTTGCATCTTCATCCTGAACTAACCAGCCTTTTTCTTTAAGTTTATTATAGTTTTCAACTGATTTATTATAAACAACTTCGGAATGCACATCAGTACCTGGAGGACAATCAATTTCTGCTTTTGTAACACGAAGTAAAGAACATTCTTTTCCTTTTGCCATTTTAGCCGCTTCCTCACTATTCATTACATCGTAAGGTAAACATGATAAGTCTTTTGCGATGCTTTGAATTGGTTTTACTCCTTTGAAAGGTCTTATTGTTGCCATTTTTTTATATTTAATAAGTAATATTTAAAATGTAATATTTATTTTTCTACATTTTATGTTCTAAATCTTTACATTTCGACAAGCTCAATGTCAGTTTATTTATTAACCTGAAAAGTTTTATCGCCTTTTTCAAGGAAGTTAACAATCTGATTTGCTGCTGCTATTCCAGCATTGATATTTGCTTCGGCAGTTTCGGCACCTTGTTTTTTAGATGTGGCATAATATCTTTCTGCAAATTGTAACATTTCTGCATGATTGTCAGGTATTATGTCGGTAATGTATTTGAAATCTGCACGTTCTTGCATAACTTTAAGCAATGCAACTTCGTCGATTACTTCTTTTCGAGCAGTATTAATTAGCGTTGCACCTTTAGGCATAGACATTAATAAATCGTAATTTATAGATTTTTTAGTTTGCTCATTTGCAGGAATATGCAAAGAAATATATTGACACTTTGAATATAAATCTTTTACATCTTCAATGAATTTCATTCCTTGTGATTTAATAGTTGCCTCTGATAAATAAGGGTCGCAACCATAAACATCCATATCGAATCCATGAGCAAGTTTTGAAACTATTTTTCCAACTGCTCCACAAGCATGAATTCCGATAGATTTTCCTTTTAATTCGGTTCCTGAAATTCCTTTAAATTGACCACGTGACATAAAAACCATCATTCCAATTGCAAGTTCTGCAACTGCATTTGAATTTTGCCCTGGTGTGTTCATTGCAACAATACCTTTTGATGTTGAAGCTTGTAAATCAATATTATCGTAACCGGCACCTGCACGAACAATTATTTTTAAATTATTAGCAGCTTCAATAACTTCTTTTGATGCTTTGTCGCTTCTGATAATTAGTGCATCAACATTGGCAACAGCTTTAATAAAATCGTTTTTGTCGGTATATTTTTCAAGTAGTACAAGCTCATAACCAGCAGATTCAATAACTTTTCTAATTCCTTCAACTGCAGCTTTTGCAAAAGGTTTTTCGGTTGCTACCAGAACTTTTTTCATAATTTAATAAATATTAATTATTGATTTCCAGTGCAAAAATATTAAAAATGTATTAGATAAAAGCTGACATTTAGCATAAAATTAATAATATGAGGTATGTTATTGGAAAATAATGAAAGTTAATGACAAATTATTGCTTTGTTGAATTTATTTTTCAAGTAAGTGGCAAATTGCAGGTATTGGACTGCTAGCAGTTTTTTGCATTAATATTTCAGGATTATTCAATTCGCTCTTTTTTGTTTCTTTGTGCCTTTGTGGCAGAAATTGACTTTTCGTAGTGGACTTAGATATTAATATAGGAATAAGATTTTTTATAGATTTATTTATAAAGAATGATACTGTTTATTTGGAAAGATGTCCAATACTGTCTCAATAAATTTCAGCTTAATTGAGCAAACTAGAACTACAAATATAACTTTCGTCGGAATTATAAATAAACAAACATGTTCCTCCCTTTATAGTTTCAATAATTGGCTTATTCAAGTCGGGTGGCAGAACAGGACAACCAAAACTTCTGCCCAAACGTCCATATTTTTTTATAAAATCCTCAGTTGCATAATCGGCTGAATGTATAATTATTGCACGTTTTTCGGCATTATCATTAATTCCCTTTTCAACACCATTTATCATTAATGAAAAGCCTGTATGTGAACCAATTATTGGATTTTGGGTGATGTAAAAACCCAGACTGCTTTTGTAAGAACCAAACTCGTTTGAAAAGTCTTTTGCAAATTCATCTCCTGTATTTCTACCGTGTGCAACATAGGTATTAAATAAAAGACTTTTGTTTTTTAAATCAATAACATACAAACGCTTATTCTTGCTCGATTGAGAATAATCTACAATAGTTATAATGTTTGGATTCTGCAATTTGCCATTATTTTCTAACTTTTTTAAACCTTTAATAGCAAGTTTGAATACATCATTTGATAATCCTGTTTCGGTTGAGTTAACAAATGAATAAATATCCTCATTTTCTTCAACATCTAAAGCAAACTCTCTGATACTGGCATTATTAGCAACGGGAATCAAAAGTAGAAATAAATAAAATAAATTTTTTCTCATTTCAGTAAAGGTATTATTAAAACCGAAACATACAATTTCTCTTTCATTTTGAGCTTGAACAATAAACTTTTCAACCTCAAACCTCAAACAGATAACCTCTTTTAACCACATAACTTGTTCCGATTTATCGGAAGACACATAGTTACATAGAAAAAACCATAGAACATAGAACATTAGAACATTAGAACATTAGAACAAATGAACAAATGAACAATAGAACTTCAAACCTCAAACTAAAACACATAACATTAAACATAAAACAAAAAATAACTAACACAAAAGAACAATAAAACAAGTGAATAACGAATTTTGAACCTCAAACCCAATTTAATGTAATATTTAAAATAAATTTATGCGTTTCAGCGACTTAGCGGTAAGTAAACTGCGATAGCAACCTCAACCGAGCTTGCGAGCTCAACGAAGTTAAACTTCAAACCTCAACCGAGCTTGCGAGCTCAACGAAGTTAAACTTCAAACTTCCCCTCAATGTGTGAATGATATAACTATTTCCCAAAACTGTGTAACTCCAAAATAAAATACAAAGCTCATCTTTGTTTAATCCTTAAAAATTAACTTAAAATAAAAAAAAATGGCAAACGAAACAAAATGGTCGATAGACCAAGCACATAGCGAAATTACTTTTAAAGTACGACATTTAATGATTGCACATGTAAAAGGTTCGTTCAAAACTTTCGATGCAAGTATTTATACAGTTGAAAAAGACTTTGTATCTACTGTAATTGATTTGTGGATAGATGTGTCTTCAATTTCTACCGGCGATGAAAAACGTGATGAACATTTAAAAAGTGCCGATTTCTTTGATGTACAAAATCACAAACAAATAACTTTTGTATCGAGTACTATTAGCAACGCTGGCAAGGGCGAAAACCATGAAATATGGGGCGAATTAACAATAAAAGGTATTACCAAAAATGTGATGATAAATGCACAATTTAATGGAATTGTTAAAGACCCATGGGAAAACGAAAAAGTTGGTTTTTCAATAACTGGAACTATTAAAAGAAGCGATTGGGGACTTGTTTGGAATATGCCTTTAACCGATGGTGGAATAATGGTTAGCGATGAAATTTCAATAATATGTGAAGTTGAACTTATTAATAAAGGTAAAAAAGATTTGATTATGGAACTTGAATCAAGCGTAGAAAAAAACACTAATTAGTGTCTGTCTATAAAGTCAAGAGTTTGAAACAAAATGTTCGAGTTCGAGGTTTCGATGAGCTGAAAATCAGGAGTGTACTTCAGTACATGACTGATTTGAAGGTCGAGAATAACGATGAAATCGGACATTATGGACAAACTCTAACTAATCATTTCTTGCCACAAAGACGCAAAGACGCAAAGAATAACAGTGATTGATTTTTTTTAAAATAATGAACGCAATACAATTGCTATGTGAACAAATGGTTTTTGATAACAAATGTGTTTGTGAACCAACTGGTTAACCAGTTGGCTTAAATTAATTAATTTCATAATAAAATCTTAGCATCTTTGTGACTTTGTGGCGAATAAAAATAATAATAATCAGCATAAATCAACGTCTAAATGAAACTAACTTCAGACAAAATAACTACATTTTTCTTTACTCTTTTAGCTATTGCACTAATTGCGACCTTGGTTGTTTTCTATAATAATACAAAAAAAGTAAAATTATCGGCAAATTTAGTTGAGCATACACAAGAAGTACTCGTAAAAAGTAATAATGTTCTTTTAGATATTCTTAATATAGAAAGTGGCTCAAGAGGTTATGTTCTAACCGAAAACGAAGCATTTTTAAAACCATTTGACAAATCCATTTTAACAATAAATAACCGTATTAGAGAACTAGACTCCCTTACTAACGACAATCAAAGTCAACAAACCAGAATACATACACTAGTTAATTTAATCGAAGATAAAATAACCTTTACAAAAAATACAATTGAACTTATTAAACTAAAAAGTTTAAGCGAAGGTGAAAAAATGATTAGTGATGGAAATGGAAATATTCTTTCAGATAAAATACGTAAGTTAGTTGCTGAAATAAATTCCGAAGAGTTTAATTTACTGAAACTTAGAAAAACTGAAAATGATAATAATAATCAAAATTCTATATTAATATTAATCTCAATTTTTGCTTTAATCGTTATCATTTTTGTATTTGTAATTGTTTTAATAGTAAAACAACATTCAAAAAACAAACTTGCTGAAAATGATAAACTTGTATCAAAATATGCTCGTAGTTTGATTGAGGCAAGTCTCGACCCACTTGTTACAATAAATGCCGAAGGAAAAATTACCGATGTTAACATTGCATCAGTAAAAATAACAGGAGTTGCAAGAGAAAAATTGATTGGGACAGATTTCTCCGATTATTTTACAGAACCAGAAAAAGCACAAGCAGGCTACCATCAGGCTTTTGAAAAAGGCTTTGTGTCAGATTATCCCCTAACAATAAAAGATAAAAACGGAATTTTAATAGATGTGCTTTATAATGCCTCTGTTTATAAAGATGATAATGGAAATATTAAAGGCGTTTTTGCAGCAGCCAGAGATGTAACAGAGCAAAATTATGCGTTAGAACAGATTCGTGAACGTACTGCACAGTACGAGTCTGTTAATAAGGAACTTGAAGCATTTACATATTCCGTTTCACACGATTTAAGAGCACCTCTGAGAGCCATAAACGGATATGCAAAAATTTTACACGAAGATTACACTTCAATACTCGATGAAGATGGCATGAACACTCTAAACTCTATAATGAAAAATTCAAAACGAATGGGTGAGCTTATTGACGATTTATTAGCTTTTTCAAGATTAGGGCGAAAAATAGTTACTGTTTCTGAAATTAATATGTCGGTTCTTGTGAAAGCAGTTACAGAAGAAGCGATGGTCGGCAATAATGGCGATGTAGAATTTGAAATAAAAGAACTGTTTCCGGCTAAAGGGCAACAGGCATTAATCAAACAAGTTTGGGTTAATTTAATTTCAAATGCAATAAAATATTCAAAACATAAGTCAAAAACCGTTATTGAAATTGGCTCATATAACAAAGATAATCTGATTGTTTATTCTGTAAAAGACAATGGAGCAGGATTCGATATGCAATACTATGATAAGCTTTTCGGAGTTTTTCAACGATTACATTCGCAAGAAGAATTTGAAGGTACAGGAATCGGTTTGGCTATTGTACAAAAAATAATTCAACGACATAATGGCACTGCATGGGCTGAGTCGAAATTAAACGAAGGTTCATGTTTTTATTTCAGTTTACCAATTATAAATTTTTTAAATTAAAGATTATGAAACAACCAAGATTAATAATGAACACGCTATTTATCCCGAATTTAGGAAAGAGAATGATTATAGAGAAGAAACTAGCCACAGATTACACAAATTGTCACAGATTTAAAACAACCAAAGGTTGTTTTATCTGTGATAATTCAAAAAAAATCTGTGAATCAAATCTGTGTTAATTAGTGTAATCTGTGGCAAGAAAAACACTAAGATAAATGTATGATTTAATATTTAAAATAAAGCGTTGCGTCTTCCGATGAATCGGAACAAGTCCTGCGACTTAGCAGTAAAAACTGCGTAGCCAACTTCAAACTCCTACTTCCTTTCCTTAGGAAAGGGTTGGGGATAGGTCTAACTTCAAACTTTCTGAAAATAAACAACTAACTAAATTATAAACATTATGAACTACAACGAAATTGAAATTCTGTTTGTCGAAGATAATATCGACGATGCCGCACTAACAATGCGTGCTTTAAAAAAAAGTGGACTATCAAACACAATTTTCCATGTAAAAGATGGTGCCGAAGCACTTGATTTTATGTATTGTAAGGGGAATTATGCAGAAAGAAATATTAACGACCATATTAAGCTTATTTTGCTTGATTTGAAAATGCCAAAAGTATCAGGTTTAGAAGTACTCGAAAAAATTAAATCAGATATCCAGTTTAAAAAAATTCCTATTGTAATACTTACTTCTTCTAAAGAAGATCCCGACATTGCTAAATGTTACGAACTGGGTGCAAACAGTTATATAGTTAAACCTGTCGAAAGCGATAATTTTTTCCAAACGATTAAAGACCTTAGCTTTTATTGGATGATATCCAATCAACCTCCACAATAATGGACAAAGAACTACGAAAATGGATAAAGAGCTACGAATACTTTTTGTGGAAGATTCTGAAACTGACGCAGATTTGCTTATCAGATTTCTTAAAAGAGAAAGCATAAATTTCAGTTATACAAGAGTTTGGAGCAAAAACGACTTTATTATCGAATTAAAAAAAAATATTTTCGATATAATAATTGCTGACCATTCTCTGCCACAGTTTAGCGGAATGGAAGCATACCGAATTGCAAAAAAAGAAAATAAAAACATTCCATTTATTTTAGTAACAGGTACAGTAACGGAAAATATTTTAACAGAATATGCAAAAGAAGGTATTGACGATTATATACTTAAAGAAAATCTTTTGAGGCTTCCTTCTGCAATTCAAAATGTTATAAGTAAGAAAAAAATTGAACAATTAAATTATGATTTAGAAATTGCTCAAAAAAATATAACCGACAGTATAAACTATGCCAAAACAATTCAAAATGCTATGTTGCCCGATACAGCACTATTTAGCGATACATTTCCCGAGTCGTTTGGCTTATACAAACCTAAAGATATTTTGAGTGGCGATTTTTACTGGTTTAAAAAAGTAGAAAACACCTTCTTTATTGCCGCAGCCGATTGTACCGGACATGGTATTCCAGGTGCATTAATGAGTATGATAGGAATCGAAAAATTAAACAATTTGGCTTTAACCACTAACGAGCCTTCCGAAATATTAAAGCAACTCAATAAAAGTATTGAAACAGCATTGTGTCAATCAACGCTTTACGAACATAGTCAAGATGGAATGGACATAGCACTTTGCTCACTCGATAATGAAACCAAAATTCTGAAATTTTCGGGAGCAAACCGTCCTCTATGGATTATCAGAAACGGAAAATCAGAAATTGAAGAAATTAAAGGCACTAAAAAAGCAATTGGAGGCATATTAACAGAACAATGTCCGAACTTTAAAAGTACACAAATACAATTACAAAAAGGCGATACTTTCTACATTTTTACAGATGGATTTGCTGACCAATTTGGTGGCGAATTTCAAAAAAAACTAACCTCTCAAGGACTAAAAAAACTAATGTTAGATATTCAGAATATTCCTATGAATCAGCAAGAAATGCACTTAAATAATTTTCTCGAAAAATGGAAAAATGGAGCAGAACAAGTTGATGATATTTTAATTATTGGTATAAGGCAGGAATAGCCCTGCTCTTTCGGATTTGCAATCCGAAAGACATTATTATTAGGATTTGTAATCCGCAGAATCTGTGGCACGTTTCAAAGCATTGTTACAATTAGAAACTCAAATATCCAATTAAGTTGTTTAATTACAATGCATTAACTCATTAGTCTAAATTTGAATTTGGAGCTTTAGATTTTGAGCTTTTAACTTTCCTAATATGTGAATCATGCAATAGCTTTCTTCAATTATGTAACACATTATAGTGTTAAAGTCTGCAACTTTGATATTCGATTAAACTAACTAAAAATGAAAACTTTATTATCTATAATCTACACAATTAGTACATCAATTTTATTTCAAAACGCAAATTTTGCACAAGCACCTGATTTAGGAGCTGCTTCAGGTTTTGCCCTATTTACTGCCGTTGGTGCATTTGATAATATTGGAATTACTACAACTGTAACAGGTGATGTAGGGACTAATGGCGGAGCGTTTAACGCATTTCCACAAGGAATATTGAACGGAAATATTTATTTGCCAGGAGATGCTCTTGCAGCACAAGCTTCAATAGATATTGATTTAGCATTTAACAATATGACAGGAATTACTTGTGGAGTTGTTTTAGGAACAGACCTAGGCAACGACCAAATTCTGACACCCGATGTTTATTGCACAGGAGCAGCATCAACAATAAGCGGTAATTTAACTTTAGATGCACAAGGCGACCCCGATGCTTTATTTATTTTCAAAATTGGTGGAGCATTATCCGCAAATCTGTCATCTAGTGTAATACTTATAAACTCTGCTTCAATTTGTAATGTTTATTGGCAAATAACAGGTGCATTTGATACAGGTAATAATGCCAACTTTTCAGGAACTGTAATTGCAAGTGGACCTATAAGCTTAAACACTGGAACATCGCTTAATGGACGTTCGTTAACAACAGCAGGAGCAGTATATATTGACAAAATTGTGGCTGACCTGCCTTGTTCAGCAGCTTCATTGCCAATTGAATTGTTATATTTTAGGGCTATTATTGAAAATAACCACAACTTATTATCATGGTCAACTGCATCGGAAACAAACAATAATTATTTTACACTTGAAAGTACGACCGACCGTAAAAACTTTAAAGAAGTTGAAACGATTAAGGCTGCCGGAAATAGTAATACTATTATTCAATATTCGGCATCTGATTATAATCTGTATGAAGGTATTTTGTATTACCGCCTAAAACAAACAGATTTTGATGGCAAATTCACATACTCAAATATAGTAATGGTAGATTTTGACAAACCACTTAAATTTAATATTGCACCTAATCCTTTCAACACATCTTTAAGTATAACTATAAATGATGAGTCGCAAATTAATATCTGTGAAATAAGAATGTACGATATTTTTGGAAAACAAGTTGTGAATTCAATAATTTCCAAACAGTTAACGATTCTTGAAACCAGTAATTTTTCATCTGGAATTTATTTCTATAAAGTAATTAGTAATGGCAAAACAATTCATTCAGGCAAATTGATTTCTCAATAAAACAGGGCAAACACATTATACCAATACGGAATAGGAAAACGAAAAATATCTATCGGCATAATTCTTTCTAAATAACTTTACATTAGTAGACCTATAAAGTATAGAGTATATATTACTTGAATGTTTTACTGTTGGTATTGATTGAGATTAAACTTCTGAAAATTATTACATTTACCCTTATTCCACTAATAATAAATAAATAAAATATAAAACTACTGCAAGTTGTAAACGACTAAAAAAACATCTTCTAAATTTGGTTTATATCATCTAATTAGGTAAATTTGCTTAAAAAAGAAAAAATGCCAACCATTTATCTATTAAATTCAATTAAGATTGATGTCTATTCAAGAGAGCATCTTCCACCTCATTTTCATGCTATTTATGCTGAATATGAAATTTTAATACGAATTGATAATTTAGATACTTTAATTGGAAATTTACCTCAGACTCAATATCGCCAAGTAATTGATTGGGCAAAAAAAAATCAAAACTTTTTAATGAATAATTTTAAAATTTTAAATCACCGTTTTTATGAAAACAAAAACTAATATACCAAGGATTTTAAAAATCTATAAAGTAATTGGACATCAAATAATATGTATTTTTAATACTGGCGAATATCGAATGATTGACTTTCAAAAATTATTCAAAAAATGGAATATAACAAACGATGACATTGAATATAAATTAACCGACTTAAATGAATTTAAAAAAGTTAAACTAAAAAATCAAACATTAGCTTGGGAAAATATTCAAATTAAATTATTAAGTATTGATAATAAGGAAATTGATGGCTGTTTTGATTTAAGCCCTGATATTTTATATGAAAATAGTACAACATTTCAAATTAAAAACAGATTTAAAATAGGCTCATTATTAAAAAAGGCTAGAATAAATGCTGGTTACACACAATCTGAATTAGCCATAAAAAGCGGAACAACAACACAATATATATCAAAAATCGAAAATGAAAAATCTGGTATAGAAGTATCAACTTTGCAAAAAATTGTAGAAATAGGATTAGGAAAAAAATTAAAAATAGAAATATCATAAAACCAACCCCAACAAAACATTTCCCATAACTTTAATTGTATATATTATTTGAATGGTTTACTTTTGGTATTAAATGATAATAAATTCCTTTAATAAACATTATACAGAATAATATTTTATAAAAAAAATTGGCAAGATTCAGAGCTAAAGCCCAAATAATCTATATTCTATTAACCCCGACCTTAAGGTCGGGGTTATAATAAGCCAAAAAAAAAGGGCTTTAGCCCTGACATAAAAACTTATTCGGTATAAACTCTAACTATAATTAATTTTGTATTTTAGTAAAAAAAAGATTTATAATGAAAACATTAAATATCTCAATATCCGAACTTGAATTTGACAAGTTTGGATTAAAAAAAGACAAGCTGACTTTTACCGAATTTATTGATATTATTAGTAAAGAAATATCCAGACAAACTTTAAACAAATGCATTGAACTATCTGAAAAATATGGACTTTCAAAAATGACTATGGACGAAATATCAAATGAAGTTAAAGCAGTCAGATAAATGGAATTTTAAAAACCAATCCTAACAAAATAATTCCCATAACTTTAGTTGTATATATTATTTGAATGTTTTACTTTTGGTGTTATTAGGGATTAAATGCTTACACTCGTTTGTACTCGATACTTAATAAATAATAACTGTTGGTGAAGCAAAGCCACAAGTTAGTTGCAAGCTTACGAACCGAACCAGACAAAATTAAACAGTGTTAAAAGAAACAAATGAAAAAAGAAATCAAAACAGAACCGCAAACAGAAAAGAATAACAGCCATTTAGCAGGTGAATATTTTGTTGCTGCTGAACTATACAGACGAGGCTTCTCTGTTGGTATGACAATAGGTAATGCGAAATCTATTGACCTATTTGCAAACAAAGACAGTAAGACAATTTCTGTTCAAGTAAAAGCAATCAAGAATAAAAATAGTGTTGGCTGGCCAATGACAAAAGGTGTTTTTATTGACGGTGTAGTGTATGTTTTTGTAAACCTGAACGACTTTGGGAAACCTGAATACTATATTTTAACAGCGAAAGAGGCGAAAGAAAAATTCAAGCAATACAAAACAAGAGGTATCATTACATTGACACCATTAAAAACAGAACAGTATCAAGAACGTTGGGACAAAATAACAGCGTAATATGTTAATAGAAACACTTATAACAGCATTAGAATCAATCCCTGCTTTAGTTATTTCTGTAATTGCTATTTGGTATGCAACGAGGGATACAAATAAACAAATTCTTGTTGCAAAAATAGAAGTGGCTTATGAAATTACTCTGTTTTTATATTATTACTACAAAACTCAAAATTGAAAACCGCAAAGCGTTAAACCTATTCCTTATCAACTGCAAGCTGTCTGAGCGAAGTCGAGGAACGAGACGAAGTGAGTTCTTGCAGTTAAAAGTTTTTGTTACTTTTTTCGATAAAAAAGTAAAAGAAAAAATCATTCTTCTTTACAGTCCCCATTCTTCGTACTTTGTACCCATCGCATGTTTGGCGAAGCATTTGCTTCGGCTTTTTTAATTTTTTTAGCATTCGCTAATCTATAATCAGAAAATTACAATAATAATTTTAAGTTTTTGAATAATACTCTTACAAATGCATAAATCGCTAACTTAATTACTAAAAAACATGTAGCATTAATTTTTTTAATTTTATATTGATTAAATTTGCATAAACTTAAAAATAAAAAAATGTCAGAATTTATAATAAAAATTGAGGACGATATTGTTCAATCATTAGGAAAACAAAATATTGAACAATATTTGCAATTATTTATCACTCAAACCATTTTGAAAGCAGCAGCAAGTGATATTTTAAAAGATTATGAGAACGATAATTTAACCATTGATAAAAATTGGATAAATGCAAAGAAAAGTGCATTTATAAACGATAGATATAGTCAATACATAAAAGTTTATGCAAAAGTTTGATTATATTCTTGATACAAATATTCTTATGAGTATTCTCATAAGTGGCAAATCCAGCTATAAACCAATTGTGATGTTTAATAGATTTGTTACTATTGATTACATATTCAACGAAATAGACGAATACAAAGCAACTATTTTTGACAAATCAAAACTTGATAGAGACCAATTGGTTGAATATACAAATCATATTTGTAATCTCAAACTGATTTCAGAGAAATATTAATTATTTAGCCCATAGGGCTTAAATGTCAATAAAATACAATATATATATAAATTTTGTCCGTAGGACATTAACAAAAATCAAATATGTCAAAAACTAAACTCCCTTGTATAACAATGTATATTCCCTACGGGAAAAAGCTTCATTGTCGTTTGAGTTTTTATTGTCATATATTCCCTATGGGCAATTTTTTAATTATATTCATTTAGATTTTTCTGAAAATAGATTGAACTTACTCATATTTTATCAAAAATAACTGTATTACCGAGATATGTTGTCAATGAAGAAAATATCAAAAAAGCTACTGATTTGACAAAAGATATTGTCTTCAATGATGTTTGGTTTATTGCTCTATCGTTAGAATACGATTTGACATTATTGACCAGAGATGAAAAATTATTCAAAGGAATGAAAAAAAAGGGTTTTAAGAAAATAATGCTTTTCGACCAATTCCTGAATATGATTTTACAATAATGCCGATTCCATCAGGCTGTACATCTCATTCCTCGTACTTTCTACCCATCGCATGTTTGGCTAAGCATTTGCTTCGGCTTTTTTAATTCTTTTAGCATTTGCTAATTTACCACTTTCATTCTTAAACTTTAATCTACCATACGTTCTTTATCTGTCGATTTTTTTGAAAAAATAAACGATTTTAGTAAATTTGTTAAAAAATAAATTCTAACAAAATGGAAACTCTAATTGTACATCCGCAGAGTAAAGAAATGTTAACCACGCTTAAAGCCTTCTTAAAAGCATTAAAAATTTCTTATGAGGAATATAAATCGCCTTATAACGAAGAATTTGTGGCTAAAATTCGTCAAGGAGATGAAGATATTAAAGCCGGTCGTACAAAAAAAATATCGCTTGATAAGATATGGAAATAGAACTGACCACTCGTGCCGAAAAAGATTTGGAGTATTGGACAAAAACTGGTAATACTACCGTTTTAAAGAAGATAAGAAACCTTCTTGAAAATATTCTGGAAACACCTTTTTCGGGTATCGGTAAACCTGAGTTGTTGAAGCATGAATTATCAGGAAAATGGTCAAGACGTATTACGCATTCCGACAGAATTGTTTATCAGATTATCGACGATACGGTTTATATATATTCATTAAAAGGGCATTATATTTAAAATTACCGTCATTTATATTATAGAAATATTAACGTTCAAATATCCCACATTCTTCATAGTTTCCCCCCTCGCATGTTTGGCGAAGCATTTGCTTCGGCTTTTTTAATTCTTTTAGCATTTGCTAATTTACAGTTTCAATTGTGGGCAAATTTATATTTGAAAAAATGAACGAATTTTAGTAAATTTGTAATAAATACATAAAAACAATATGACACAAGTAACTATAAATATTGGCTCATCAGATTCAAATCATTATGTTTATACTTTGAGTGATGAAAAAGTAAATTATTTGCTAAAATTTATAAATTCAATTACCGATGATTCCGAGCAAAAAACCGACTTAATGAAAGAAATTGAAATCGGTTTGAAGCAAGTAAAAAAAATGCGTAATGGTGAAATGCCTAAAAAAACATTAAAACAAATGTTAAATGGCAAATAAAGTAATCCCAACAGAATATTTTGAAAACAAATATAAAAGACTTTCGAAGAAATTTCTTTCACTCAACAGCGAATTAGAAGAATTAGAAAAAGTGTTATTAGAAAGCCCAAAGCAGGGCGAACCACTTGGCGCAAACCTTTATAAAATTCGTTTGGCAATTAAAGACAAAGGGAAAGGCAAAAGTGGGGGTTTCCGTGTTATTACATATTTGATACAAGAACTAAAAAATTATTATGAAATCTATTTAATTACAATTTACGATAAATCAGAAGAAAGTACTTTTTCAACATCAGAATTAAAAAAATTAGTAAAAACAATATTTGATGATTGAGAAATACCATCCCTACCCCCATTCTTCATAGTTTCCCCCCTCACATGTTTTGCTAAGCATTTGCTTCGGTTTTTTTAATTCTTTTAGCATTTGCTAATTTACAGTTTCCCCTTTTCGACTGAGGTTCTAGCTCTGCGGTCATTGAGCAAAGCGATACACTGAGTTTTGTCGAAGTGTCGAAATGTCGCTCATATTCTTTTTGGCTCTGCCATATTAATAAAACCCGATTCAGACGTTCTGATTTTAAACCTTTTACCATATATCTTTTTCCCAATACCCTATACCCTATATCTTTTTTATTTTCAAAACCACTTGACTCATTATTCCAACTTTGAACTTGGAACTTGCAGTTTGGAGCTTGGAACTTGGAGCTTGGAATTTGAAGCTTTTCTCATGTGTGAATCATGTAACTTATAACCAGAGTTGTGTAACATTAGATGAGCTTTGAACATCATATTTGTACATTAAAAAATTTACTCACAAATTAAATTCAAATTGTATGAAAAAAAAATTACTAATTATAGTGTTGGTTATTCTAATGTTTTTAGCTAAAGCAAATTATGGACAAGCTCCTGATTTAGGAACAGCTTATAGTTTTGCATTATTTACATCAATTGGAGCATTTAACAATTTTGGTGCTATTTCAATAACAAATGTTACAGGAGATATTGGTACGAATGCTGGGGCATATACTGGATTTCCTCCTGGAATAGTAACTGGACAAATTCACGTTGCAGATGATACCTCCGCATTAGTTGTTACAGATTTAGGTTTAGCATACAGCTTTATGAACGGAATAACTTGTGATACCGTTATCGGAACTACTTTAGGGAACAACCAAATTCTTCCACCAAATGTTTACTGCATTGGAGCTATTTCTTTATTAAATGGAGATTTAACATTAGACGGACAAGGCGATCCTAATGCATTATTTATTTTCAAAATTGATGGTGCATTATCCACAAACACTCTATCCAATATCAATCTGATTAATTCTGCATCATTATGTAATGTATATTGGCAAATAAATGGAGCATTCAGTTTAGGAGATAGTTCTGTTTTTAGGGGGAATATAATTGCTAACGGAGCAATCAACTTACTAGAGCATTCAATACTTGAAGGAAGAGGACTTTCGATAGGTGGAGCTATATCCCTGCAAAATAATATAGTTACAATAGGAGTACAACCAACAGCAGCAACAATTTCAGCAAGTACAGCTACAACATTTTGCGAAGGCGAAAGTGTGGAGCTTTCAGGAAATATTGATGGAATTTGGAGTAATTCAGAAACTACACCTACAATAACTGTCAATACTAATGGCGATTATTTTGTAACCAATACAAATGGTTGTGGAAGCATAACTTCAAATATTATTTCAGTAACTGTTAATCCATTACCAA
>MEND01000269.1 GCA_001768975.1 Bacteroidetes bacterium GWA2_31_9
TGTTTCAAAAATAAGGTTTTTTAAAATGGCACCTGAATATTTACCTGAAACCCACCACCTGCAAGCGGTTTGTTAATTATAGAATTATTATCGGACAATACGAAAGACAGAAAAACTGCTTCGAAATTAAAATTTATGTTTTCATCACTTCCAAATTTTATACCTCCTGAAAAATATAGGGTTGACAGCAGTTTATTCGGCTTATTAAACTTTTCTATAACCTCATTCTCATGTACTTCCATTTCTTCTTTCAAAAAATATACGTCTGATTTTGAGTTGACCAGATATTGAAATTCAGTAGAAGCTTTACAAAACAACTTAACATATTTAGATCTAAGCATTAAATACCTAAATTCGAGTGGAATACCTACATAATTAGCTTTTTGTTTAATTCCCCGGAGCCTCATATATTCAACCGCAGTTTCATCTTCATTAAATAGAAAATAGTAAAAATCATTGTTTTTGTCTGAATAGTTGCTTCCTGACATACTATTTAATGTCGAAAACCTCAATCCAGTCTGTATTCCAAGTTTATATTCACTTGAACGTAATTCGATTTTTGCACCGAGATACCAATTGTAAAACGATGTCTTGTTATAAATATCAGAAGGGTAATTATTTTGGTCTTGTTTTCTTACCAAATCAATTTGCTTAAATTCACTTGCATAAAAAACAGCTCCAGATTCTATTCCTATGAATTTAAGATAAGTATTTTTTTTAGCTTCCTCTTGTGAAAATAGTTTGATTGCTGAAATACATAATATCAAACTAAAAAATAAGCTGAAATAAGTTTTTTTCATATTAATCGCTTTTTATTTTTGATACAAAAATTGCTCTAAGTTGATTTAGGTGAGTAACTTTAAAATGTGATAAAAATAATTATTAATAAGTTAAAAATTAAAAAGTATATTTCAGTACAAAACCCTTTTTATCCTGAAAATAATATGCTCCCAATGACATGTTGTCAAGTAATTCCTGATACTGTTTACTTTTTCTGTTTCCAGTAGGTGTAAATATTGCTCCTAAAACTGTTAAAGGAACTCCGACATAAGCCATTAAAGCTCCAAGCATCATATTTCGTGAACCTTTATCAAATTCGTCATCGTTATTTTCAGTTGTGAAAGTACCAGTATTTGAATTATAGGTAGAAGTATAAGGTTGATTCATCGCATTATTAATTTGACGATCTCCCTTAATTATCAACGAAATCCCACCGATTGTAGCAGGAATACCAACAATAAGAAACGCTTTGCCAGTGTTTTTCATTTTTTTATAGCTTTCAACTTTATGCTTATACTTTATAGCATCTAATTTTGTATTTTGAGCAAAAGTATTTTCGAAAAGAAAAATTGTAATAAAAAATATTAAGAATGTTTTCATATACATATTATTTACGATGTAAAAATATACAATATCTTTTTTTTTTACAAATATATTTGTGATAGGAAGTTTTTTATAACTAAAATTTCTGAGTCCTAACTTTCTTTTTACGAAATAATTAATGATGTCATAATCAGAGAGCCAGCTACAAGCTTGTCGTTGAAAAATGATATGTTTTCAGAATTTTCTTTTAGTCCTAAAATATATAATAAAGGCAAATAATAATCAGGAGTTGGAATTGCTTTATTTACAGCCAAACTTTGCTTTTCATATTCAATTAACGATTTTAAATCGTTGTTAATAATCCAATTATTTATTTTTTCTCTAGCTTCAAATGCCCAATCAAAACCATAATTGTCTTTGTCAAGATTTGCAAAATCAACCAATCTCAAATTATGCACAATGTTGCCACTTCCAACAATTAATACTCCTTTTTTCCTAAGTGAGGCGAGTTGTTTTGCAAGATTAAAATGAAATTCTGCTGGTTTTGTTTTGTCAATACTTAGTTGAATTACAGGAATATCTGCTTTTGGAAACAAATGAGTTAAAACACTCCATGTTCCATGATCCAAACCCCAATCAAAATTGAGTTCTACGTTTGTTGGTTGTAATATTCTTTTTGTTTAGTTTGCAAGTTCTGGGCTGCCTTTTGCAGGATATTGAAATTCAGACAATTCTTTAGGAAATCCATAGAAATCGTGAATTGTTTTTGGCAATTCCATTGCTGTAGTCTTTGTCCCATTTATAAACCAATGAGCAGAAATACAAAGAATTGCTTTTGGCTTAGGTAAAGACTTTGCAATATTTCTAAATCCATCAACAAATTGATTTTTCTCTATTGCATTCATCGGATTGCCATGACCAAGAAACAAAAGAGGTGTTTTTTCTGAATCTGAAAAATTGTTAAAAAATGAGGAGGACTCTTTCATCTTTTTTTAATATTTGAATAAAAGTATTGTCTTATTTATAATAAGTAGCCTTTTCATTTCCATACAAAAGAGGTGAAGTAAGGGACATTTTCCAAGTTGCTAATTTTGTTGGTTGATTATAATACAAATAAACAGAATCGTTTTTTGTTTCAAAAAATATTTTTTCTGGCTTTGAATCAATTTTAAATTTATACATTCCAATAGATAATTTATGATTATTAACCCTTATAGTACCTTTAATATTATCATGGTCTCCAGTAGTTTTTGTATAATTATATTCGCCGTAACTATTTTTATCAATATCTAAAATAATAAATCCTTCCCCAGTTTCTGCATACCAACTTCCTATATAATCAGTATTATAATTTTCAACTTTTTTCTTACAGCTAAAAATTAATAATAGAAAAATTAATAAATATCTAAAATAATAAGTTGATTTCATTTTGAATTTTTACAGAAATTGAATAAAAATATTGTCCTAGTAATAGTCATTATTTACTTAATTCAATCATTTATTTATAATAAGTAACCTCATCACTTCCATAAAAAAGTGGATTAATAAGTGTCATTTTCCAAGTAGCCAATTCTCTAAAATAATACTCTTCTATATAAACAGAGTCACTCTTAGAATTAAATATAATTTTTTCAGGTGGAGATACAATTTTGAAATTATGAATTCCTATTGATAATCTATTTTTATTAACTCTAACAGTACCTTTTATTTTTTCAGAATCTCCATCTGATGTTTTCATACAATAATAATTCCCATGACTATCGTCATAAATATTAATAAAAACTCTTACTGTCTCTCTTACACTTCCTGACCATGATCCAATATAATCAGTATTATAATTTTCAACTTTCTTTTTACAACTAAAGATTATTAGTAATAAAACTATCAAATATTTTGATTTAACGAGTAATTGCATTTAAATAATCATTTCACATTAATCTTAAAACACAAAACATCAGCTATCTGACAGATTACTGCTTACTTCTTACTAAGGACCGCCATACAAACCTTCTCAGCAGTAATAGGCATTGATGTAATCCTCACACCAAGTGCATTCTCAACTGCGTTTGCAATCATTGGTGCAGCAGGAAGCATTGTATGTTCGCCCATTCCTCTTGCTCCATAAGGTCCGTCGGGTTGAGGAACTTCTATAATTATTGGCACAATTTCGTCGGGAATATCCATTGATGTTGGCAGTTTATAATCGGTAAAGTTTGGGTTTAGCAATTTTCCCTTATCGTTGTAACGCATATCTTCGTAAAGCACTGTAGCCAAGCCTTGTAATAATCCGCCAGTTAGTTGTCCTTTTACTAAATCGGGGTTTAGAGCTTTTCCGCAGTCAATAGCTTCAACGGCTTTAAGAACTTTCATTTTTCCTGTCATTTTATCAATTTCAAGAATCAAAGCAGCAGCACCAACAGTATAATGCACATTTGGATGTCCGCCCTGACTGGTTTCAGGGTCAGCATTAGTTGACGAAAATTCGGGCATAAAAACGCCTCTAGCAATAATTGGTCCGCCTTTGAAAGTTCCATCTTCGACCTGTATTCCGTTTATTACAAAGTCTTTAAGCGGAAGTGCAAAATCGGGCTTTGTTTTACATTTTACTTTTTCATCTTCCAAATAAAGCATATCGTAATGCAAATAATGTGTTCGCTCAATCAACTTGAAAATTTGGTCTTTAGCATCAAGAGCAGCCTTTTTGACAGCATTTCCGCAACTCCATGTTATGTGCGAAGCAACAGTTTGCCATTCGTAAGGATTACGGTCAGTATCAGGATTTTCCACACGTATTTTGTGAGGCGGAACTGATAAAACTTCTGCTGCAATCTGAGCCATTACAGTCAGATAGCCTTGACCAATATCCATTCCCGAAACAAGAATATTTAAACTTGCATCTTCGTTAAACTTTAAAAATGCTGATGAAGAGGCATTTGGTGGCATTGCTGGAGCTTTCCAGAATAATGAAAAACCTTTGCCAAGAACTTTATCAGGATTTTTTGATTTTAGTTCTTTGTCCCAGTCAATTTCAGCCTTTACTTTATTGATAGCGTCAAAAAGACCATTAGGGTTCATGTGTGCTCCATAAGCCAATGTGTCACCTTCTTTTATGGCATTTAATTTACGGAACTCAATTGGGTCCATATTCAAGTGTTTCGCTATGCGATTCATGTGCGATTCAAGTCCAAATAAAAATTCTGAATAACCAAAACCTCTATAAGCACCTCCTGGAGGAAGGTTAGTGTAAATACACACTGAGTCGATAGTTACATTTGGAATTCTGTATGGTCCAATTGCCGACAAACCTACGGCGTTAACAACATTTGCTCCGTATTCAACATAAGCACCTGCATCCCAGTATATTTTGTGGTCTAATCCGGTAATTGTTCCGTCTTTTTTGATTCCGATTTTTAGTTTGCAAACTACACCAAGTCGTTGGTAAGTATTGTAAAATTCCTGTTCTCTTGTCCAGCGTATTTTTACAGGATTTCCTTTGCATTTTGTTGCTAAAGCAGCCGATAAAATTTCCATTGTAACTCCTGCTTTTCCGCCAAATCCACCGCCAACATGTGGAGCAATTACCCTAATATCTTTATGTGTAATTCCAAGAGGAGCAAGAGCTTCGGCAAACAAATGCCGTTGAGTAAAGGGTGATTGTGATGATGCCCAAACTGTTAAACGTCCTGAGTGGTCAAATTTACCAATAGCAACATGCGTCTCTATCGCACAGTGAGCGTAACGAGGAACGTTGTAAGTGTCTTCGAGAACATAGTCGGCTTTCTTAAATGCTTTATCAGAATCTCCCTTACGGATTTTGCGCCAATGAGCAATATTTGTCTTAGCTTTTGGAAAGAACCAAGGAACGTGAACATAATCTCCCAAATCGGGATGTAATAAGTCAGCACCTTCTTTTATGGCTTCCATTTGATCTAAAACCGCAGGTAATAACTCGTATTCAACTTTTACCAATTGAGCTGCTCTTTTTGCTACTTTCGGACAACGAGCCACAACTGCTGCAACTTGTTCTCCAACAAATCGAACTCGGTCTTGTGCAAAAATGTAACGGTCTTTCATATACAGTCCAAACTTATATGGAAAGTCTTTTCCGGTAAATACATTTATTACACCATCTACCTTTAAAGCATCAGTAAAATCAATGCTTTTGATTATAGCATGTGCGTGTGGACTTTCAACAATTTCTGCATAAAGTAAATTTGGGCCGAAGTCAATATCATCGGCATATATTGCAGCTCCCGATACTTTTTCTTTTCCATCGATTCGGGTTATTGGTTGTCCTATAAATTTTAAATCTTCCATTTGTTTATATTTTTTTGACAGGATTTACAAGATTTACATGATTTGTTGTTTTAATCTTGTTAATCCTATAATCCTGTCTAATTTTTTCATTTTTTACAACTCATAATTGCATCAAGAATTGGGGTATAACCTGTACATCTACAGAGATTTCCCGATAATGCTTCTTTTACATCATCTAATGTTGGATTTGGATTATGATTTAGAAGTTCTGTCGCTGCAATTGTAATTCCAGGTGCACAAAAACCACATTGAAAAGAATTCATATTAATAAATTTTTCCTGCAATTTTGTTAGTCCATTTTCAGATAAACCCTCAAGTGTAACAATCTCTTGCTCATCTGCTTCAATTGCTAAAATATTACAGCTTTTTACGCTTTTTCCATTAAGAAAAATGGTACATGCTCCACAATCGCCTCTGTCGCAACCACATTTTGGGCTTTTAGCACCCATTTTATCTCTGATTACATCAAGAAGAATATCATTTGGTTCTACATGAAGGCTTCTTCTTTCGCCGTTTAAAATTATATGTATTTTGCTCATAATCTTATCCTCCTAAAATGTCGTGAGTTTCGTGATAAACACTTGTAATTCTTTCTTTTGCTTTTAATAAAGCTCTTTCAAGCATTACTTTGGCAATATGCATACGATATTCCTTTGAAGCTCTGATGTCGGTAATTGGCGAAATAACTTTTTCAACCAATTCTTTGGCTTCGTTTAAAATTTTTTCATCAAGAGATTTTCCATTAAGTAAGTTTTCAATAATAGTAGCTCTTACTGGAACTGGACCAAGTGCGCAAAAGGAAATTTTGTAATTATTGCTTTCAGTCACAAAGACACCAACTCCTGCCTGAGCTAAGTCTTCTCCTCTGTAACGTCCTAATTTCACATAAGAAGTTCCGTGTTTATCAGTTGGCTTTTTTATTTCCAGTCCGATAACTAAGTCACCTTCTTTTATTGCAGTCTTTTTTGGTCCTGTGAACCAATCTTTTATTGAAATTTTTCTTTCTCCTGAATTGTTTTTGACAATAACATCTGCTTCATACACTAATAAAGCTGGTCCAGAATCTAATGATGGAACTGCCGAACAGATATTCCCTACAATTGTTGCACGATTTCTTGTTCCAATAGAAGCAACTGTTGTAGATGCTTCGTGAATTAATGGAAAATTTGTTTTTACAATTTCCGAATCAATTAATTCAGAAAAAGTTACTAATGCTCCAATTTTTAAAACTCCATTTGAAAATTCAATCTTAGAAAGTTCATCTATTCCTTTAATATCAACTAATATTTCAGGATTAAAAGGCGTTTCTTTTAGTTTTACTACAATGTCGGTTCCTCCGGCTAAAATAGAGGCTTTGCTTCCGTATTTTGCCAGAATATCAACAGC
Organism: Bacteroidetes bacterium GWA2_31_9; assembly: GCA_001768975.1. GTDB lineage: Bacteria > Bacteroidota > Bacteroidia > Bacteroidales > GWF2-33-38 > GWA2-31-9. The sequence continues at coordinate 7,027 of MEND01000269.1, forward strand.
TTCGTTTACTGTTTTGGGTTTTATGTATTCAAATTCATGTGATATTGCCATATTATTATTGTTTGAAGTTTGATGTTTGTAGTTTGAAGTTCTTCGTCATTGCGAGGCACGAAGCAATCTGTTTTTAGTTTGTAGTTTACTCAGTTGATAAATCATTTTCTGTTATGTGTTTAGGTTAAATTGTTTGAGCTAAATCTTTTTCAGAATATGTGTCTTTAAGTCCAAGAAAATCTAAAAAATATGGGTCTCTAAAAACTAAATCGGGCATTAACTTTTGTTCATTTTTTAATAAAGCCAAATCGTTTTTAATGGTTAATTCAGGCTTTTTGCTTATAGCTGTACGTTCATAAAGTAATGATTTCATTCTGTCATTTAATAGTCTTGAACTCCACTTTTCAATCTTGCACATTTCTATATAAAACTCTCGTTTTAATGGTTCTTCAATATAAATTAATGTGCGAATATGAGTCCAACTCAATTCTCTACGCAGTGCGTAGAAAATCTTCTCATCAGGAAAAGTCTCCGCAGTGCGCAGACAATGTCTTAATTGTTGCTCGCTTCAGCCTTTGCCATATTCTTCGGTTAATTGTCCAGAAAGTATTGATACAATTTGTTTTCCATATTCGGCACGTTCGTTATTGAGTATTTCAGTTCTGATTCGTTTGCCAATTTGCCAATATAACATTGAAAGTTCGGCATTTACAGATACTGCAACTCGTTGCCGACTTTGTTCGATAAGTTGAATTATCTCGGAAGCAATGTTGTTTTTATGGCTAAAAGGTTTGTCCATTTTTATAGATTATTACTATTCAGCATCAATCGCAATTACCCTGCACATTGACGATTCGAGTTCGATTCCACGCAATGGAAATAATCCAATCCAAACACGTTTATTGCTAACTTTTTCAATATCTCCGCCAATATTTTCGGCATGAATAAGTCCACTTGGGAAAAGCTTAATGTGCATAACTTGATAATATTCTTTTTCGGGAAACATTTCGTCCCATTTTTTGCCATAATTTTTAACAAGTTTTGTTTCAGCTTCAATAAATGCTTTTGGATGCCAGTTACGAATGATTGTATTCATTGGATGGTCGGCACTTCCACAGTCAACGCCAATCCATTTTAGCTTCATTTTCAAAGCCCATTTATGAAATTCAGGTGATGGTCCCGGGTGTCTCACAAAATATCTTAGTTCATCAGATTTTTTCTGATCCCAAGCATATTTATGAAAACCTGTGTTGATAATAAGGATATCGCCTTTTTTAACTTCAACTTTTTCCATTATCATTTCTGGAGTATATAAGTCGTAATCGCCAACTTGATCAGAAATATCCGCAACTGCAGCTGGTCCATACCAAAAATCCAATGGAGTATCTCCAATTGTGCGTCCGCTTGAATGAAAATGAATTTCTCCATCAATGTGAGTTCCAACATGGTTACTTGTTGTAATTACTTGTCCGTTTGCACCTTGTCCCATGTGAGCTCCTGCAATACGTTTAAAATATTGTACTTGCAAAGGTATATAACTAGGCCATGGTGGAGTGTGAATACTAAGTCGTTGAGTTAAGTCATATATTTTGACTTCGTTCATTAGTTTGAAAAAATCTTCGGGTTTCATATAATATTAATTTTAAATTAAAATCGAATAGCAATAACAAGCAATTTACTAATTATTGAATTAAGTGATTCAATTTTTTAACATTATTTGATGTAAAACATTGGTTTTAGTTGCTTTGGATTTCGTTAGTAGTTTATTTTCAAAGAGTTTGAGGTTTGAGGTTTGAGGTTTGAAGTTTGTTGTTGCTATCGCAGTTAAACCTCAAAAATTCAGATAAGGTTTTTGATGGTTTTATTTTACTGGCAGAGTTTGCTTTGATATGGTCGAGTGAGGAAGAGCCACAACCGAGCAGAGAATAATAGTTTGGTGGTAAATGAAGTCTAATAGTTTTAAAATAATTTCAAAAACGCATCAGGAGTAACAATCGAAATGTTTTCAAAAGGATTCAATATTAACAAATCTTTATCGCCGGTTATTATAGCGGAGGCATTGCCGGCTTTGGCAAGTGAAAGGAATTTGTCGTCTTTTGGGTCGCGGCAAGCTTTTAATGAGCCAGTAGTAACACTAATCAGTAAACTTTTCGATTCAAATTCATTTATAGCCTTTATTCTTGATTCAATTGAAAGATACTTTTCAAATTTAGCTTTGGTAAAAGTAGTAACTAATTCTTCAAAAGTATTATCTGAACGCAAAACCAAGCCTATTTCAAAAGCTAAATCGTATGCTTTTCTGCTTATCGAATGTTTTGATAAATGTGCACTTATAATAAGGTTAGTATCAAAAACAAACAGCTTAATCATTATCTTTCAGCAAATGTTTAAGTTTTTCGGGAGTAAGTCCATTTTTAGTAGCTTCATCGCTCATCGAATCAAGCATTTGCTTATAACTGTTCATAGTGGAAGTATTCACAATTTTTTTAAGCCAACTGCTTATAACAATGCCGATATTCTTCTGCTGTTGTTTATCAGTTTGCGAATATGCCTTTGCAATTTGTTCGTCAACTTCTATAATAATATGGCTCATAATAATTTATGTTTTAATAAAATATGAATAATTTAACTTTCTTCATTAAGAATTTCTTCAAGAATTTCGGGTGTAAGCCCGTTTTTCATTGCAATATCACTTATTTCGTCCATAGTTTTAAAAAGGTCATCTTTTGGATTTTTTTTACTTTTAAAAAAATCCTTCAACCAAAGGTTAATAAGAAGTTCTGCTTTCTTCCTTTTCTCACGACTTGCACTGATATAAAGAGAAGCTATTTCATCGTTGAGTGGTATAGAAATCTGTTCCATTTTTTTTAATTATAAAATCATTGTTATACAAATTTACATAAAATAAACAATTTATGAAAAAAATAATTTTTGTGGAGTTTTGCTCAAATAATGTTTGGATAGGGTTTTGTTTTTGATGGTTTTATTTTTACAGGCTTAGTCTGTACGGATATATTCGACTGAGGCATCAGATGTATTCTTTTCTAACCTCTTGTTTTATTTTTTCTTTAATTTCTGACCACTTTGCCTTTTTAATTAAAACAGGTTCTTCGTCTTGTTCGGCATCTTCGAAATAAGTAAGACTACGAGCTACCATAAGTTCAGAGCCATCAGAAAATTTGTGGTTATAAAAAGACATCATTTCGCTCAAACTATAATGCTCAAACAGGAAAAAAATATCAATAAAATCTCGCTTTCGCCCTCTCCCGGCAATTGCAGCCAATTTCATAGCAACTATATCTGGTAATGCATACAGGCGTATGTTCTCTCTGTTAATTTGTTCTTTTATTAGAGGATAGCGATAATTTACAAAGTCAACCTTTATATTATCAATTTGCATAACAACAATATTCTTATTTTGCGAAAGGAGTTGAATTTTGCCAAAGGAATACAATAAGTCCACCAATTCAGAAGCTGATAACTCTTTTTTTTCGAAAAAATCTAAATCAACAGACAGACGATGACCTATTTGCAATGCTAATGCTGTTCAACCTGCTAACCCAAAAGGAAACAATTCGGGAACAAGCATTATTTTTTTTAAAAGTTCCAGTGTATGTTCTCTGACTGATTGTTTGTATAACATCGGAAATCTTCTTTAGGTACATTAAAAATACAGCTTAAAAAACTTACACATTTGGCATCGAGGATTTTTGATTGTTGCAATTCGCTCAATATTTTTTCTTTACCGTAATATTTTAAAGACGTTCTCCAATCATTTGCAGTACCAAACATTACCACCCTTTCTAAAACATATCGAGCTTTTTTTTGCCAATCAATCTTAGTATAATCAGTATCCCAAAATATAAATGCAGATAGTTCCATAGTCTTTGAAAATAAAAAAATGCAATTCTGAACAAAATAAAATTAATAAATCAGTGTACGTGGTTCAAACATTCACAATCAGTATTAATTGGATTTTCACAAAGTTAATTTTAAACAGTAACGATACAAAAAATCAACATGAAAATTTTCTTAAAAAAATTACTTAGCAATATGTACCTGCATTTGAGGAAATGGAATATTAATTCCTTCTTTATTAAAGGCTTCGTAAACTTTTTCGTTTATACTAAATAAAACATCCCAATAATCTGCTGATACAACCCATGCACGTACTGTGAAATTTACAGAGCTATCTGCTAACTGAGAAAGTACAACGGCTGCTTTCGGGTCTTCTAAAACTCTTCCATCTGATTTTAATAAATTAAAAATAATTGCTTTAACTTTTTCAGTTTCTGTTCCATAGGCAACTCCAAAAGTCAAATCAACACGTCTTTTATCTTGATTTGAATAATTTACCATTGAAGAATTTGAGAGACCTCCATTTGGTAATATAATAACTTTATTATCAGGAGTTTTTAATATTGTACTGAAAATCTGAATTTCATAAACTGATCCAATAAAGCCCTGTGCTTCAATCACATCTCCAACTTTAAAGGGTTTGAAAATTAAAATCATAACTCCTCCGGCTAAATTCTGAAGAGTTCCGGATAATGCCAATCCAACAGCTAATCCTGCAGCACCAAGAATAGCAATAAAGGAGGTCATTTCGATTCCAACTAAGCCAAGTGCAGATATGATTATTAAAGTTTTGAATAATGCAGATAATAAGCTTCTTAAAAAAGGTCTAAGCGAAGGATCTACATTGCGTTTTTCCATTATTTTATAAACAGACTTTGTGACAATCTTCGCAACCCAAAGTCCAATTATAAGAACTAATAATGCTCCAATTAGTTTTGGTCCAAAAGCGATTAACATATCTACAATTTTGCCAACGTATTTATCAATATTTTCCATAATGTTTGTTTTTTTAAATTTAGTGCTGCAATTTAATAATTAAATTTTTTTGATGAAATGCTTATCATTGTTTTGTGTGTATTTTGTATTTTTACAAAAAGTTAAAAATGACATCAAAGTAAAAATATAAACAGGATTACAGGATTAACAAGTTAGACCTGTAAATCCTGTAAATCCTGTCAAAAAAAATATAAGCAAATGAAACGCCCATGATTAATAATAAACACACAAGGGAATGATTATAAGGATAAGACTAGCCACAGATTACACAAATTTTACTCATAAATCGCATATTTTTAAAGGCATTCGTGAGTCGCTTCGCTATGTTCACAGATTTAAAACAACCTTTGGTTGTTTTATCTGTGCTAATTCAAAAAAATCTGTGAAACAAATTTGTGTAAATTAGTGTAATCTGTGGCAAAAATCAAAAATATTAAGCTAATCAATATCAGGCAAATACTAAAATATAAACACATGAAATTAAACGATTTTCAAAATTATATAACTAATGGAATTCCAAATGAATTGCCTGAGGTTAAACAATATGATGTTGAAGTTAATCATGCTCCAAAACGAAAAGACATTTTAAGTGCAGAAGAAAAAAAACTTGCATTAAAAAATGCTTTAAGGTATTTTCCCTCAAAACATCATTCTGTTTTAGCAAAGGAATTTGCCAACGAGCTTGTAAAATATGGCAGGATTTATATGTATCGCTTTCGTCCTGATTATAAGATTTTTGCAAGACCAATTAATGATTATCCACATAAGTCTGTGCAAGCTGCGGCTATAATGTTAATGATTTCAAACAATCTGGATTATACTGTGGCTCAACATCCTCACGAATTAATAACTTATGGTGGAAATGGTGCGGTTTTTCAAAATTGGGCTCAATATCTTTTGACAATGAAATATTTGTCGGAAATGACTGACGAGCAAACTCTTGTAATGTATTCTGGTCATCCGCTTGGGTTATTTCCGTCGCATAAAGATGCTCCGCGAGTTGTTGTTACAA
>MEND01000270.1 GCA_001768975.1 Bacteroidetes bacterium GWA2_31_9
GTTTCTGAATTAGACCAATTAAATGTATAACCAGAAGTTCCACCATTAACTGTTAGATTAATTGCTCCATCTGAACCTAAATTTTCATTTGTAACAATATGTGATAAAGTTAATTCAAACGGTTCGTTTATTGTAATTGAAGCAGTTGCAGAACAAACATTTGCATCAGTAACAGTAACATCGTATGTTCCAGCAATAATTCCAGTTAAGTCTTCGGTTGTAATACCACCAATCCAGTTATAAGAATAAGTTGTTGTTCCTCCGGCAACTGTTAAATCGACATTTCCGTCAGATAATCCAAAACAAGAAACATCAGTTCCAACAACAGAAGCTGTAAGCTCTAATGGCTCGGTAACTGTTAAATTTGCTAAAGAAGTACATCCCATTGCATCAGTTACAGTAACAGTATAGCTATTTGCAACTAATCCAGTAATTGAAGCAGAAGCAGCACCATTTGACCATGAATAAATGTATGGAGTAACTCCACCAGTTACATTAATTGTTGCATCACCATTAGCACCAGCAAAACATGAAACATCATTTACAGAAGTAACTGAAACTGTAGGAGCACCTGCATTATTAATTATTATCGAAGTTGATGCTGTACAAGAATTACCATCGGATACAGTAACATCGTAACTACCTGCACTTACATTTGATAATGAATTAGATGTAGCACTAGTTGACCATAAATATGTATAAGGTAAATTTCCACCACTAACTGATACGCTTGCAGAACCATTTGAAGCACCACAAGTAGCATCGCTTGAAGAAGGAATTAAGGCTAAAGCAGAAGGTTCAGTAACAATAGCATTTACAGATGCTTGACATCCGTTTGCATCTGTAATTTGTAGGTTATATGTACCAGCAATTACATTATTTAAATCTTCAGTAATTTCACTATTATCCCATAAATATGAATACGCAGTTGTACCACCTGTTACAGTTACATTAACAGCACCAGAAGCATTTCCATTACAATTTACGTTTGTTACTGTAAAATTCGTAGATAAAGATAAAGGTTCAGTAATATTTGCAGAAGCATTAGTTTGACAACCATTTGCATCAGTAATTGTAACTGAATAACTATTTGCTGATAATCCAGAAATATCCTCAGTTGTTGCTGAATTAGACCACAAGAAAGAATATGCAATTGTTCCACCAGAAACTGTAAGACTTACAGAACCGTCATTTATGCTATTACAACTAACATTACTAGAAACTACACCAGCTGTTAAAGCTGAAGGTTCATTTATAGTAACAGAAGCAGTATTTGTACAACTATTAGCATCTGTTACAGTAACAGTATAGCTTCCAACTGCTAAATTACTTTCAGAAGCAGTACTTCCTCCACTAGTCCAATTATATGAATAAGATGATGTACCACCACTTACTATAACGTTTGCCGTTCCTGTTGAAGTTCCATTACATAAAGCATCTGTAGAAGATGGTGTAATTGTTAATACAGAAGGTTCTGTTATTGTTACAGAAGCAATTTTAGAACAAGATTTACTATCTAAAACGGTTACTGAATAAACAGCAGCTGATAACCCACTTACGTTTGCTGTTGAAGCTGAATTTGACCAAGTATAAGTATATGGCGTTGTTCCACCAGAAACTGAAACAGTTGCTGCACCATTATTTCCAGCATTACAACTAACATTTGATGATGAAGTTATAGAAGCATTTAATACCGATGGTTGAGTAATTATAACAGAAGCTGATGCTTTACAACCTGCATCGTCAGTAACTGTTACTGAGTAAGTAACATTACATAATGAAGCCACAGAAGCTGTTGTTGCAGTATTTGACCAATCATAAGTATATGGAGATGTTCCTCCATTAGCAGTAACCTGAGCTGTACCATCACATGCACCATTACAAGTTACGTTTGTACTTGAAGCAGTTGCAGTAGGAGCTCCACTATCATTAATATCAGCAGATGCTGTATTTGTACAACCATTTGCATCATTAACTGTAACGCCATAAGAACCTGCTAATTTTCCAGAAATATTATTTACAATTTCTCCTGTTGACCATAAATATCCATAAGGTGTTAAACCTCCTGATACTGATACAGAAGCTGAACCGTCGGCATTTCCACAAGTGGCATCAATTGCAGAAGGAGTAATTACAATAGCAGAAGGTTCTGAAATAACTGCATTAGAATTTGCTGTACATCCCTTAGCATCAGTAACTGTTAAATTAAATGTTCCAGCACATAATGATGAAATTGACTGAGAAGTTTGTAAGCCACTCCAAGCATAAGAATACGGTGTTGTTCCACCACTTACAATTGCAGAGGCTGTTCCATCGCATAAAGCATTACAAGTAACATCAGTTTTTGAAGTTGAAGCACTAAGAACAGATGGTTCTGTAATTGTAACAGAAGCTGTTGTGTTACATAAATTATTATCAGTTACAGTTACAGTATATGTGCCAGCAACTAATCCATTTTTAGTAGCCGAAGTTCCACCTGTTGACCATAAATATATATAACTAGGAGTTCCGCCAGATACACTTACAGTAGCACTACCATTGCTTCCACCAAAACAACTCACATTTATTTGTGTTGTAGAAGCAGATAAAGCTAATGCTGGTTGTGTTATTGTAGCTGTAGCAGTTGTAGTACAATTATTAGCATCTGTAACAGTAACAGTGTACGTTCCTGCTGATAATGATGATGTAGAAGCACTTGTTGCACCGCCTGTCCATAAATATGTATATCCAGCTATTCCACCAGTAGCTGTAACGGTTGCACTACCATTAGTTCCTCCATTACATAAAACATTTGTTTGTGCAGATATAGAAGCAGTTAAAGCAGAAGGTTGAGCTATTGTAATTGAAGAAACAGAGCTACAAGAATTTACATCTGTAACAGTAACAAAATATGTTCCTGCAGGTTTGCCAACAATTGTTTGCGTAGTTGCACCACCAGTCCATAAATAATTATATGGAGATGTACCACCAGATGCAGTAACAGTTGCTGTTCCTGTAGATGTTCCACTACAAGTAACATCTGTTTTTGACATTACAAGTGAAATAGCAATAGGTTCAGTGATAGTAACAGATGCTGTTGTTTGGCAACCTTTGCTATCAGTAACTGTTACTGAATTATTACCAGCACTTAATCCTGATAAATCTTCAGAAGTTGCACCGTTTGACCATAAGTAAGTATATATAGCAGTTCCACCTGAAACAGATAAGTCTGCTATTCCATTTGCACTCGCATTACAAGTCAAATTTGTTCCAACTATAGAAGCTGATAAGGCTGCTACAGGTTGTGAAATAGTTACAGAAGAATTAGCTGTACAACTATTAGCATCAGTTACGGTTACTGAATATGTCCCAATTGATAATCCTGTTAAATCTTCGGTTGTAGCCGAATTACTCCAAGAATATGTATTAGAAGGAGTACCTCCTGTAACTATTAAGTTAGCAGCACCATCGCTTCCTCCAAAACAATTTACATTTGTGCCAATAATATTTGCAGCTAATGCTGATGTTGGTTGTGATATAGTTGTAGTAGCTGTTGCTGTACATGAACTAGCATCTGTAATTGTTACTGAGTAAATCCCAGCTGGTTTATTGGTTATTGATGCTGTTGTTGCACCACCAGTCCAAGAATATGTTGATATTCCTGTTCCTCCAGCAGGTGTTGCAGTTGCACTTCCTGTTGAATTACCAAAACAAGCAACATCAGTTTTTGAAATTGAAACAGTTAATCCTGAAGCAGGTTGTGCTATAGTTGTAGTAGCAGTTGCTGTACATAAATTTGCATCTGTAATAGTTACTGAGTATGTTCCAGCTGGTTTATTGGTTATTGATGCTGTTGTTGCACCTCCAGTCCAAGAATATGTTGATGTTCCTGTTCCACCAGAAGGTGTAGCTGTGGCACTACCAGTTGAATTTCCAAAACACAAAACGTCTGTTTTTGAGATTGATACAGATAAAGCTGATGCAGGTTCTGTTATTGTTGTAGTAGCAGTAGCAGTACAACTATTTGCATCAGTAATTGTTACTGAGTATGTTCCAGCTGGTTTATTGGTTATTGATGCTGTTGTTGAACCTCCTGTCCAAGAATATGTTGATATTCCTGTTCCACCTGATGGTGTTGCTGTTGCTGTACCTGTTGAATTACCAAAGCAAGCAACATCTGTTTTTGATATTGATACAGATAATGCTGATGCTGGTTGTGTAATCGTAGTAGTTGCAGTTGCTGTACAACCATTAGCATCAGTTGCAGTAACTGTATATATTCCAGCAAGTTTATTAGTAATTGAAGCTGTTGTTGCTCCTCCTGTCCAAAAATATCCGATTGCTCCTGTTCCTCCAGTTCCAGTTGCCATTGCAGCTCCGGTTGAATTTCCAAAACAATCAACATCTGTTTTTGATATTGACACTGATAATGCTGTTGCTGGTTGAGTAATAGTTGTAGTAGCAGTTGCAGTACAACCACTTGCATCAGTTGCAGTAACTGAATATATTCCAGCTGGTTTATTTGTGATAGAAGCAGTTGTAGCACCACCAGTCCATATATATCCTATTAATCCTGTTCCACCTGTTCCTGTTGCTGTTGCAGATCCAGTAATTTGTCCATTACATAAAACATCAGTTTTTGAAATAGATACTGACACAACTGTTGCAGGTTCTGTAATTGTATATGCACCATTTATGGTACATGCATTTGCATCTGTAACAGTAACTGCATAAGCACCAGCGGGTCTAGTAGTTAAGTCTTGATTAGTTGATGTATAAGCACTTGGCCCTGTCCATGAATATGTATAAATTGGAGTTCCTCCTGAAGGTGTAATATCTATTGCACCGGTAGAATTTCCTTTACATAAAACATTTGTTTGTGAAGCAAGTGCCAAAGCTAATGCTGATGCAGGTTGTGTAATAGTAGTAGTTGCAGTAGCAGTACAATTATTAGCATCAGTAGCAGTTACAGTGTATGTTCCAGCAATAAGCCCTGATATAGAAGCAGTTGTTGCACCACCAGTCCAAGAATATGTAGATATTCCAGTTCCACCAGAAGGTGTTGCTGTTGCACTACCTGTGGAATTTCCATTACAGAGAACATTTGTTTTTGCAATTGTAACAGATAATGCTGAAGCTGGTTGAGTTATTGTTGCAGTTGTTGTTGCAGTACAACTATTAGCATCTGTAATTGTTACAGCATAGTTTCCTGCCACTAAACCAGTTATAGTTGCTGTTAAATCTCCTGTAGGAGTACCAGCCCAATTATAAGAATATGCAGATGTTCCACCACTTACGGTTACAGTTGCACTTCCTGTATTTCCACCATTACACAATACATTTGTTTGAGCAGTTATAGATGCAGATAATGCAGCAGCAGGCTGTGTGATAGTAGCAGAAGCTGTTGCAGTACAACTATTAGCATCAGTTACAGTAACAGTATAAGTACCAGCAATTAATGAGTTTTTAGTTGCAGAAGTTCCACCACCTGACCATAAATAAGTTAGAGTACCTGTTCCACCCGAAGCAGTAACTGTTGCACTACCAGTATTATTACCAAAACACAAAACATCTGTTTGTGAGCCAATTGAAGCAGTTAATGCAGAAGCAGGTTCAGTAATTGTAACAGTAGCTGTTGCAGTTGAAGGTGTTGCATCGCTAACAGTAACTGTATATGTTCCTGCAGTCAAATTTGTAGCAGTTGCATTAGTTTGGCTACCTGCAGAAGCTGGCCAAGCATAGTTATAAGGAGATGTACCACCTGATGCAGTAACAGTGGCAGTACCATCTGAACCACCATTACAAGAAACATTTGTTTGGGCTGATATTGAAGCAGATAATGCTACTGAATTTGTAATTGTAACTGAACCTGTACCTGAACAACCAATTCCATCAGTTGCTGTTACAGTATATGTTCCTGCACATAAACTTGATATAGATTGTGATGTTTGTGGTAAATTGTAATTAAAGTACATTGTCCAACTAGTTAAATTAGGTGTACTTGCAGTAGCTTGGTCATCTCTAATTCGTAAAATCCATGTTCCATTTGCATTTACACCATCAAAAGTTGTCATTGTCACTTCTGGTCTGAAATCTCCTGTATAAGGGGTTGTTCCTGCAGTAATTGCAGTTGCAGCAGATTGTTTAAAACATGTATTAGTATAACTTCCAGTACCTGTACCATTATCATCTGTTAAAGTAATTATTGCACTAGAAGGAGATAAAAGTGAAATATCTAAGTCTTGTAATCTGGTTGTAGAGACTGTAATACATACCTTATCAAGTGTGTATAACGAATTATCTAATACACCTAATCCAGAAACTGTAGCTGTAAAATCTTTTGTTGTATTATTGGTTACAGTACCTGTTGTTCCATTAAATAAAGAAGAACCTGTACTGGAAATACTCCACTGGTAAGTAAAAGGAGATATTCCAACTCCATTAGCTGTAGCACTACCATTGCAGACTCCGCTAGGATTTTCATTGGTTTGTGAAAAAGTTACAGTAGGAGGATTAACAACTGTAATATAATTTGTTTTAGTTTTACTACCAGTTCCTTGAGCATTAGTTGATGTATGAGTTACTGAATAACTACCAACTGTATTGTATGTAATCGATGGATTTTCAACATTACTAGTTGAAGGTGTACCTCCAGCAAAAGTCCAAGAATAAGAAGTTGGCCAACCAGTACTTGCATCAAAATAATTCACCGTGGAACCAACACAAATTGAGTCAGTTGATGCATAAAAATCGGTTAAAGGAGAGCCATCAGTACATACAATTGGCATAATTGCTAAGTTAAAATTACCTCCCCAAGCACTTGCAAAATCATACCATACATTATCTGACCATTGTTCCCATGCAGTATTTGTTGCATTAGCATTTTGAGCATCAGAGTAAACAGCAACTGTATCTCCTGCTGTTGTAGGTAATAGTATTGAAATATAAAATGGTCCAGGTATAGTTACTGGAGTAGCAAACTGAACATAGGTTAAATCGCCATTACTAATATCATTAATAATAGTTGAATAAGGAACAGTTTGTGTTGCTATTATTGCACCTGGAGCACCTGCAGTTCCAGTATTATTATATACCCTAATTGTTAAGTTTGAAGCAGCCCCAGCATCTTTACAAACTGAAAATGCAAAATAAGCTCCATCAATTTTTGTATAAGGTGAATAAGTGGCAAAATATTCTGCCTTTTGTAAATCACCATAACTATTATTTCCACAAACATAACCTGAATTAGGTGAAGGTATTGTATATAAAGCTAAACCCCCAACTAAATTGTTTAATGTGTCACAATTTGAGGCATTTGGATCTAAAACATTGATATATCCTGTTTTAACTTCGGCATCAGAACCGTTTGCATTTGTAGATGTTAATGTTACATCAAAAGTTCCAGGAGTAGAATAGATAATTCCAGTAGGATTTTGAAGTGAAGATGTTGCTGGAGAACCTCCAGAAAATGACCAAGACCAACTTGTTGCAATTCCACCCCAACTTTCATCTGTAAAATTTACTGTTCCAGGTGCCATAAATTCTACTTGATTTGCACTAAACTCAGCTGTTGGAGCAAGTGTTGGATTTGTACAAACATGTGCAAATATTGCATTATTTACAGTAACACCCCACGCATCAGTGTATGTATGCCACGAGCCTGAACTCCACTGTTCCCATGCATTATCAAGTATCGCTTCACCATTACTATTCGTTAATAGTACTAATGAATCTGTACCTGTTGGAATAACTACTCCAATATAAACTGGAGTACCAGGAATTACTACATTTGGTGTAAAATCAACATGAGTTGGATTTCCAGCATTCATATCAGTTATTATCGTAGCCATAGGAACAGTGACTGTTCCAAGTACTGAACCGGGTTTTCCACCATTATCACCCCAAACATTAAATGTAACATTCGATGTTCCATAAGCAACTCCAAAATAAAAATCAGCACCATCAATTTCCTGATATGGAGAATAATAATCAAACATTTCAGCTTTTGCTAAATCATTATATGCATTTGTTCCAGAAATATAACCAGTATCGTGTGGTAAAGTACCATCAGCAAAATACATTGCTGGTGTTCCTGTAAAGTGACTTAATGTGTCGCAAGATGCAACTGCAGGATTTAAAACTTTTATATATGCTGTTTTGGTTTCAGTAGCAGAACCATTTGTATTAGTAGCAGTTAAAGAAACTTGGTATTGACCAGGAGTACTATAAGAAATTCCAGTAGGGTTTTGAATTGTTGATGAATTTGGCGAGCCTCCTGGGAAAGACCAGCTCCAATTCGTAACTACACCTGTGGATAAATCATTAAAATTAACAATACCCGTAGGGAAAAATGTATTTTGAGAAGCAGTAAAATCTGGAGTTGGAGGTAATGCTAAATCTGGAAATCTAAAAGCTGCTATTTGAGTTCCTTTTGTTGAAGGAGCTGTTCTTCCATATTCAGTTGTAAACCAAAACGTTTCATTATCAGAAGGATCTATACTCATTTGAGCATAATCACCCCATCTGTCGGCACTTGTTTGTGATGCAGTTCCATCTTTAATTACAGTTTCTGTTATATCAAAAACACCTAAAGCATTTGCATTTTCTTGAGCAGACTGACCTGCAAATCTAATTCCAGGATAAACTGAAGAACTCGAAATTGAATATCCAATTGCTATTTCATTTTTAACGTTCATTGAAATTCCTGCCATCCAGCGACTATTTGCATCAGGGGCATAAGTCCCACTTTGTCTTACTGACCATGTACCACCTGTACTTCTTAATTCATACCATCTTACACCAGCATGATCTGTATTATCAACATCGACCGAATGTGTACAAACAATAGTTTGATATCCTCCAAAGTTAATGTATTGAGCACGAAACATAAAAATTTGCGGTATAGCATCAATTTGCTGTGTTGTACCTGGTTGTGCAATATTTGCCCAATCTGTTCCAAAATTACTGTCAAATGCTGGAACATTTAATTGTTGAGTTCTAGTAAATGTTGAATTTGCAGTTGTTGTCCAATCAACATCTAATTGATAAAACCAAATCTGGTCACTTCCCCCACCTACTGCATCATCGTTTATGGTAATAAACATACCTGGTGTACCAGTAGGAGCAAAAGTAATGTCATTGTCTAATGGCATAATACAATGAAAACCATCAATAGTTGTAGGTCTCCAAGAATTATCAAATCCAACCATTTTAGGGCTAGCACCACCAGCTAACATTACGTCGCGCTGAAATACATAAACATCTTTTCGTCCTGCTGTTCCATTATTTGTTGCCATATAGTAACCATCTTGCCAGATTCCAAATTTCATGTAATCAGGTGTATCATCAACATTAAAAGAATAGGCATACCAAGTTCCAGTTGGATCATTAGTTGTAGAAACAGCCATAAGCATATAATCGTCTGCACCACAAAGAGAAAATTCTGCAAAAAACCAGCGATCGGCAAATTCATCATAAAGCACAATTGGATCACCATCGTTACAACTTGACCCTGTTACACTTCCAAATACTAAATTTAAATTTGTAGGACCAGCTAACAAAGCCCCTGTTTTACTATAAATAGAATATGTGGTGTTAATTGTCTGCACATAATGATTCGGTCCAACAGCTCCATTGCAATCAGGAGGAAGTGAGGAAGAATTGGGCCCTGCAAAATTTTGCACTAAAATTGGTGCAGCTTTTGCATTTTTATTAGCTTTTTGCCAAATAGGATCTTCTCCTTTAGGATATGCAATATCAGCAAAAGGATAAGACCTGTTTCTTAAACCTGGATTTCTTTCAGGTTCTAATTCCATAATAATTTTCTTTCGTTCCTTCTTTTTTTCAACTCTATTTTTTTCAAAAGCTTCCCAATCATTAATTTTTGGAAGACTTCTTAATGCCGGAGTCTCACCTAGAAAAACACCTGTTTTGACTTCTGTTGGCTTAACAGGTTCATTATTTACTTGGGAATAAGAAATATTTACAGTTATTGAAAAAATAAATGTAAAAATTAAAAAAACTAATAAAAAGTTAATTCTCTTCATAAGATTTAATTTATTGATTATATAATTTATTGATTTCTAAAGATGTAAAATGCATTTATGAGTTAACAATATTTTAACAGTTGTTAATAGGCAAAATAGACGTTTATCCACAAAAATAGTTGCTTTAATCAAACAAATATATGTTAAAAAATATGCAAAAAATTAATGAACTATAATATAGTTGACGAGCAGTTGTTAACAATTAAAAAAGTTATCAACACACTTCTGTGGTTTATGTTGCATAAATTGTTACAAATTATAAATAGTGTTTCTTATTCACATTAATTAGGTTAGTTACAGAGTAGCGTACTAAATTTAGTCGTTCAACAATGTTATTAAATATTACAAAAACTAATTTCTAATCGCATAAACTAACTCATCTTCAAGCTCTCCGTTTTTGATAAGAGTTTTTTCAAATCGGGCTTCCAGCTTAAATCCAGCTTTTTCGAGGACTTTTTGAGATGCAAGGTTTGAACCAAATGGGCGAGCAAAAATCCTGTTTATATCGAAGTTTTTAAATGCAATTTCTACAATTTCTTTTATTGCTCCTGAAATAATTCCTTTTCCCCAGAATGGCTCTGCAAGCCAATAGCCCATTTCGGCATTTTTACGATGAATATCTGTTTGTGGATGAACACCTATTGCTCCTACTGCCTCTTCATTAATATCAATTGCAAAAATTAAATTATTCGGATTGTTTGCCATGTTTTCGATAAAAGCTTTTCCGGCTTCAATTGTATATGGATGTGGAAATCCATCAGACATATTTTTAGCAATTTTATAATTATTTGCATAACGAACAAGATTGTCGAGGTCGTTAATGTTCCAAGGGCGGAGGGTGAATTTCATATTGTTAATTTTTTTATAACATAGACCACTAAGATAGCACAAAGATTCGCTAAGATTATGTAATTTTTATAGGTTTTGTGTTATTTGCTTAGAATTTTGTAATTAAGTTAAAGAAACACTTCATACTATATTGTATTTTTAAACTCAAAGTTTAATATTTGCCTTATCCTTTTAAAGTAACACTTAAAAATATTTTCATTTTTTCTTTTATACCAAGAACTTACTGAACAAAAACTGAAATTTATTCCTTTATACTTTGCTCATTCTGTGAGTAAAATGGAAATTGATTGATTTGGGTTGTACAAGCGAGGAAGGTTGTGGGATTTTTTTGCGTAAAAAATTTGATTTTTTGCGGATAAAATCACCTATACAACAATACATCCATCCTAACAAAATACTCTCTGTTATCTTTTTTGTCGAAATAAAATATTCCGGTTAGCATTAATCTGGAGCAGTTTTTTAGTTCATCAAAAATTGAAATTAATTGATTTTTCGCTTCGTTTGAACTCACATCGTACATCATAAAATTTTTATCTGAACGCTCCTGAATATCGGTATATGCAATTTCATAATCAACACTATCGGCAACAATCTTATAACCAAGAATTTTATAATTATTATTTTCAATTACAACTTTAAAATCAAGTTTTGAGTCAAGTTTTCTAATTTTCACAGAATCAATCAGATTATAAAAACTCACACAATTTGAAATACTGTAAACTGTTTTATTTATAAAGTATGTCATGTTTTTCTGGCTCATATGTTTCTCAACTTTTTTATTCAAAAATTGTTTTCCACATAATTTATATTTAACAAGCTCCTTTTGAGATTCTTTAAAATATTTTGCATCGTTTAATAAAATAGAATTTTTGAATTCGTATTTTTTTCCAAAAAAATCTAAATACGAATTTGCAGTATTTTGACCGAACAAACATGTCGATAAAAACAACAAAGTGAAGGATAAAATAATAGTTTTCATTTTAATAATTTTGATTTTATTAATAAGCGAATTTATAAATT
The DNA here is from genome assembly GCA_001768975.1 of Bacteroidetes bacterium GWA2_31_9. Taxonomy (GTDB): domain Bacteria; phylum Bacteroidota; class Bacteroidia; order Bacteroidales; family GWF2-33-38; genus GWA2-31-9. The sequence continues at coordinate 11,895 of MEND01000270.1, forward strand.
TTATTTTACAAATTACTAAATGATTACAGAAATAGCTTAACACATTCTTTACATATAATCGTTTCGCAAAGGATAAAATGTATCAGTGATTTTACAGTTTGTTATTGCAACTCCTGAATGCATCGTATTAGAAGGGATTATTGCAATTTTTCCAGGTTTAAGTACAAAAACCTTATCAGCAACTGTTAACTCAAATTCGCCTTCTGTAACTTGTGAAACTTGCTCATGTATATGCGAATGTGAAGGAAGTTTGCTTCCTGCTTTTACTTCCCAATATGCAATTGTTACATTTTTTGAATTAACAAATTTGGCTTTATAACCGAGAACAATTTCCTTGTTGGTTAATGATTCTAAGTCAATTATTTTCATAATTTAAACATTTTTATTTATAATCTTTTCTTGGTGGAGTAAATACATCAATCACCTCTCCTACTTCAATAACTTCAACTCTATGTTCAATATTTTCAGGAATTACATAAGAATCGCCAGCAGTCAATATTTGGTCGCTTTCGGCAAACTGTAAACGGATTTTTCCAGAAATAACATAACCTGCCTGTTCGTTTGGATGGCAATGAAACGGAACATTATCGCCGATTTTGTAATTCATTTTAGTTATCATTGACTTCTGCCCGCAAGCTAAAAGTTCAAAATCAACTCCTTTGAAATTTCTTTTTTGAGTGTTTGATTTTTTTGTAATCATTTTTCAGAATTCTTAGAAATAGTTAATTATTTAGTAATTAATCAGTTTCTAAATTTAACCATAATTGCCAAAGATTACTCATTTATTGTTTATTTTTAAAGACATTTGTGAAATCGCTTCGCTAAGTTCATAAATTTAAAACAACCAAAGGTTGTTTTTATCTGAGAAAATTCTAAATATTTCATTATTCTTAATCTGTGAATACGAAGTCTCATGAACTCCTTAAAAATATTTAATCTGTGAATAATCTGTGGCATTTACTTGAGATTTAGTATTTTAAACAGGCTAATTAGAGTTTGTCCATAATGTCCGATTTACTCATATATTATATTATTTTCAAAGGTATTCGTGAGCTCACTTCGTTCGG
>MEND01000271.1:0-2857 GCA_001768975.1 Bacteroidetes bacterium GWA2_31_9
CGATGAAAAAAGTATGATATGGCTTGAAAATTTTATAAAAACCTACATAGAAAGAGATATCCCAATGCTTGGTATCGGAATATCTTCGATTCATTTAAAACGATTTATTGAAATTATATCAGGTTTACATGGTCAATTGGTTAATCTTTCTAGAATTGGTGAATCACTTGGACTAAGCCATACAACTATTCGAAATTACATTGATTTATTTGAACAATGTTATATTATTAGAGTACTTCAACCTTATGAAAAGAAAATAAAAAAACGAATAGTAAAAACTCCAAAACTTTATTTTCGAGATTCAGGCATTTTACATTCCTTAATAAATGTAGCTTCATTTAACGAATTAATGGGAAATATTGCATTTGGTGCATCATGGGAAGGCTATGCTATTGAAAATATAATTACCATGCTACCAGATTGGAAACATTCATTTTACAGAACTTCAACTGGTGATGAAATTGACTTAATTATTGAAAAAGGAAACAAAAAAATTGCAATTGAATTTAAAATTTCATCAGCTCCGAAGTTGTCAAAAGGTTTTTGGAATAGTATTGAAGATTTGGAAATTACAGAAGCATTTATTGTTACACCTAATGAAAATAGCTTTAAAATTAAGGATAATGTTACAATAACAAATCTAAACGATTGTATTCTAAGCATTAGTAAGTATTAAAAGGAGAATAATAAAGTCATTTCGGATTAAAAATCTCAAAAGTTTTATCCGTATAAAAAATCATAATTTTTTCTATTTCACTGTTACTTGAGTGTGATTTAATTATATTTTCAATTTCAACCTTTGGAATTTTATCAGAAGGAATAAGATTAACATCTTTTTCAAAGTTTAATTCAGTTGAAGAAGTTAATACTTTATTATCCTTAGTCATTTTTCCAATTCCAAATAAAAGCCATTCAGGATTCAAATCTCGAAACCTTGTAAGAAGTTTTTGAACCAATTCTAAACTTGGTTTATTCCTTTCTGAAAGAATATGTGAAATACTTGAACGTTGAACTCCAATCTCATCGGCAAAGATGGATGGAGTGTAATTATTCACTTCAATAATTTTTCGTAACCTATCAATCATTTATTACAATATTGAATTTACAATTGTAAATTTAAATATATTCAATAATGTAAATTTACAAAAATTACTTAATTTACAAAAATCAATTCAATTAATATTTTTTTAATTATATCTATATTATTAATTATCAATCTATTAATAAATTATATTTATTAATAAAATCCTAATTTATAAACATATATGTATCTATTGTATTTTAGCTGAATTAATGCATTAAATAAATCGTTTTAAGTATTGATATAAAGTATTATAACATGTATAAATTAATCCATTTGCATTATATTTATTGAAATAATTGACAATCAATAAAAGTATAACATCATATAAATTTTATTAATAGCTGATTAAGTGATATTTAAACAAATTTAAGGTTTTTATATATTTCCTTAAACCATGCTGATATGCTTTCTTTACAATTGTAACAAATTTATATTATTTTTTAACAATAATAATATTGTTTTTCAATTCTATATAAATATTCTGATTTACATTTGTAAATTAAATGATTTAATATTTAGATAAATATGTATAATATTCAATTAGCTAATTTTACGCTAATTCGATTATATTTTTTAATTTAATGGAAATACTATTGGACGATTTTAAATGCGTTAAATCGAATATTTCGACTTAAAAATGATAATAAAAAATATCTGGTTTTTATTTTGATTGTCCTCTATCCTACCTTTAAATAAAGTAGTAAATAAAAAAAATGAACCGATTAAGATGCTTAATGTTTAATATTAAAGGTATGAAGTTTCAATAAAAATGGTTTTCGATAAGCAAATAACAGGTTCATATTAATTATAAAGTATTTTAGTTTTAATAACTAATCAAATTTAATATAAAGACTTTTAATTTTATGAACGAATTATTTAACGCTACTAATAATTTATTGAATGGTACTGCTTGTTTATTTAACGATAAAATTTGCAATGTCAATTAAGCTAAAAATATATTGATTAATAATACCCTTGTTTTGAGATGATTAATCTTTATAAAAAAATAATTTATTTTTCTTAATGAACTTAGAAACGTATTTTGGAACCATTGTTTCCCAATCAGAGTCTTTATTTTTAATTTTTTCTAAAACCTGATGCGAAGTTATATAAAGCCAAGGCTTTTTAATATTTGGAACATCAAGAAGCTTTCCGCTCTCTAATAAGTATTTATAAAGAAATTTTATGTTTTCCTGAACATTTATATTTGCCAGATTAGTAATAAACTCATCATCTTCACATGATGGATAAACATAAATCTTCAGATTTTGAGTAAATAGTCTGCCAAATGCTTCCATTATTCCACCTTTTAAATTTGAATAGAATTTTTCGTCCATCACTTTTTGTAGAGTTGGTAATCCTAATAATAATCTAAGATTTGCGATGTTGAAGTCTGATAAATAGTCAATTAATTTATAAAACTCACGATAGTCAGAAATCATAACATTCTGCCCCATTCCAGTAAGAATGTCAACTCTGTCTAAAAAATCACGCTCATCGAAATCACCTTCATCCATCAAATTGTTTAAAGTAATTTCGCAAAGTACAACAGTATTTTGCTTAACATATTCCAATTCTTTTTTAAACAATGCAAATGAAGACTTTAACATATCTAAACCAACATAAGTAATTGGTCTGAAGCTTCCTCTGAAAACCATTACGTTTTTTTTGTACAGCATATCTGCAGGAGAATGAACTATGCCATTTCGATCGAACATTACAACGCTAGTCATTCCATTTTTTACAAGTTGGACACTAAGTAATCTGTTATCA
>MEND01000271.1:2882-3292 GCA_001768975.1 Bacteroidetes bacterium GWA2_31_9
TTTTAGCCATATTAATTTCAATCCTGTCTCTTGATAAATTATCCATTAATGATTGTAGAAAAACATTTGGCTTATCCCAATAATAAAAACATGCATAAATTAAATTTATACCAAGAATTCCTAAAGTATATTGTTGCAGAAGATTATCATTTTCCATTAAACGAACATGAATCACAACTTCGTTAGGCTTTTTCTGAGGAGTTAGTTGAAATCTGACACCAAGCCAGCCATGTCCCTGATTTGTTTTTTTGAAATTTATAGTTTCAACAGTGTTGGCAAAGGCAAAAAACCTTGTAGAATCATCTTTTTTTTCAGTTAAAAACTTTATGAGTTCATTGTATTCCTTTGAAAGCATTTTATCTAAACGAACTTCAGAAACATATCTGCCGCTTTTATTTTTGTTATACAAA
>MEND01000271.1:3303-12423 GCA_001768975.1 Bacteroidetes bacterium GWA2_31_9
CATAAATGGTATTATTTAAATTGATGTTTAAGGCTTTGGTTTTCTGAGATAAATTTTCTCTACTCATATTTGCTATTTTTGACTATTCAAACCTAGCTTAATTTCAAAAAATTGCCAAATCTTTTTAGCATCTAATATTTTCAAAAGGTTGAAACCGTTAAAAAGATGCTATAATCCCCCTAACCCCCATTTTCTAAGGGGGAATAATTAATTATCAGTGATTTTCTTTCTTAAGCTTTTCTTTTCAGAAATTACTTTCTTGTTTTTCAATCGCTTTTCTTTATCGGCTTTAGATAACTTTACTTTTTTTCTGGTTTTAACAGGCTTTAATGAATTATTGAGAAGCTTCAGAAATTTTTGAATTACAGCTTCTTTGTTTTTTAATTGAGAACTAAATACTTGAGATGTTATTATTAAAAAGCCTTCTGTACTTATTCTTTTAGCAAGCTTAGTGTTTAATGTTGTTTTTTCATTTTCAGAAAGTAACTGCGATTTTTCAATATTGAATCTAAGTTCAACTTTTGAATTGACCTTATTTACATTTTGCCCGCCAGGACCGCTACTACGAGCAGTAGCAAACTTACATTCTGATAAAAAATCTCTATTATTTAAAAATTCAAAGTCCATGACTTCTCAAAGATATACCCAAAAGTTGAATTTTAAATACTTTAAAATAAAAATTAAGCACTAATTCAATTCCTTTGTAATTGATATTGCAGCAATTGTCCCATCGGCAACAGCAGTCGTAATCTGGCGATATTTTTTGCTAACTACATCTCCTACAGCATATACATCTGGAATATTTGTTTGCATATCTTCATCAGTTTTTAAATAACCCCAATTGTCTAAAGTTAAGGAATCTTTAAAAATTTCAATATTCGACTTCATACCAATAAAAACAAAAACTCCATCGGCAATAATCTTACTTTTTGATTTAGTTTTTAAATCTTCTACTTCAACAATCATTTTATCGCCATCTTTTACAAATGCACGAGGTTCATGTTCAAATAACACTTTTACTTTAGGATTGGAAAGTAATTTTTCCTGGGCTTGCATGTTGGCAGTTAGTTTATCAAACTGATGAATCATAGTAACAGTTTTGGCAAATTTTGTAATAAAATCGGCTTCTTCAACTGCAGAATTTCCACCACCAATTACCACAACATCTTTATCGACATAATATTTTGCATCGCAAGTAGCACAATAAGATACACCTTTACCTTTATATTCAGCTTCTCCGGGAATATTCATTTTGTTTGGAGACGTTCCTGTTGCTATAATTATTTTTTTTGCTTTTACAGTTTCAAATTCATCAATAATTACTTCTTTTTTAAGTAAGTCAACTTTGGTAACATCTACAGCAACTTTATAGCTTGTTCCACATAATTTGGTTTGCTCTGACATATTATGCGAAAGCATATAACCTGGTTGTGGATCAATAAAACCCGGATAATTTGATACTTCGTGAGTTGTAGAAACATTTCCACCAGGTAAAGCAATATCAATAATTACGGTATTAATTCTAGCCTGACAAAGATAAAGACCTGCTGTTAATCCTCCTGGTCCTCCACCTAGAATTATTACATCGTAATTTGTAGTAATTGGCTTTATATTGGATAATATTTCAGATTTTCTTTGTTCTGAAATTAATAAATTTAGATTTTCAATTATCTCACCTCTCTTTACTCCTCCTGTCAATCTGTTTCCAACTTCAACGCCATTATCATAAAATAAAAGCGTTGGTGACGATTTGACACCAAGCTTGTCTGCTAATTCTCTATTTTGCTGGCGAAAAATTTTTAAGAACTTAATATCTTTTCCATATAAATTGGAAAGATTTTCAAATTTAGGAGCAACTGCCTCACATGGAGGACATTCTGTCGAATAAAAATCTAAAACTACTTTTCCACTGTTTAAAACTTCACTTTCAAACTCAGATGTACTAATTTCTTTCATATTGTATTTTATTAATTTTTCTAATTTCTTCAATTGGGTTGTGATTATAAACCCTGTCTTTAACTAATAATGTTGTTGAGTATGACTTAATGTTTTTTTGAAAAATCATATCATGTCCTAAGCAAAGCCCCATAGTTATTGTCAAATCGACATTTTCTATATTTATTTGTTCAGATTGTCCTAGAGGATTGCAAGATACTTTATCAATTTCACTTTCATTATTAACTTCTGATTGTTTTAATCCACCAGTTGCACAAGATACTGGAATTATTTTGAATCCAGACTCTTTAATGATTTGTGAAATTAAAATTGCATCTTTTTCCATTCCATAACAATAAGCTAAACCTATTTTCTTATAATCAAGACTTTTAGCAAATTCAATTATTTCTTGTAAACGAGATAATGTTCCAGCTCTACCATTATCGACAAGCTTTGCTGCTGCATTAATAATTTGTTGATTTTCAAAACTTTTATATTGCATCACAAGTTGACTGTTATCAAATTTTTGAGATTTACAAGATTCTGTTTTTCTGCAACTTTTTGTACTACACTTTGTGCAATCCATTTACGAAAGATTAATGTATTTTTAAACTATTTTTAAAAATATTGTGCAAATCCGAACTCTAGCAATTCTTTTATTGGTCGGCAATCTGGCGAACAAACTTTTCCTGTTTTATTTTTTGATATTGAAGCACAACCTCCGCCACAAGCTAATTGTAAATTACAGCTTTTACATTCTGATATTTCTGTAACATCTCGACTTGCCCATTCATTTACAAGTTTTTGGTTTAAAGTTATTTCGGGATAAAATGTTCCTAATAATTCATCTCGTTTACCGACTGTAGCAGTACAAGAATAAATATTGCCTTTATAATCGAATGCCCATTCAGTTTTACACGCAGGACATGAATCGAATAATGGATCAGGTAATTCATTATTTTCCCATAAAAATTTTGAAATAGAAAACGATGGTTTGTAAAACTCAAGTATTTCAGGATTTTCCTTAACTAATTTATATATGTTTTCATAAAGTGAAACTCTTGAGAAAAGCTTATCAGGCGAAGATTGGCAATGGTGTAATTCGTAATTTCTCCCTATTTGAGTTTTAAAATATGGATTTTTTGTCCAGCCTTTTTCTTTAGCAAATTTTGCTAATTCGGGAAGATTATTAATATTTTCTTTATCAATAATAGCACGTAAATTAATAGTTATATTATTGTTGATACACAAATCAATACCTTTAACTATTTTTGAAAATGTCTCTTTTTTCCCTTTTAAAAATCTTCTGGAATTATGAATTTTTTCTGTTCCATCAAGCGTAACTTGTATTTCTCTAATTTTGGCAAATTTAAGAATATCAATATAATCGACTAAAGTGTAGCCATTTGTAACAAAACTTAAATCAATATTCAGAGCTGTTGCTTTCTGAATCAAATACTTTATTGTATTTTTTTGCTTATCAGAACCTAATAAAGGCTCTCCGCCAAAAATGGTTATGTATTTTTTTCTATTTAAAAATTCCTTAGTAATGTAATTGAAAAATGCATCAATTACATCATTTCCATAAATAGCATCAGCATTATTATACTCATCTTGATAACAATATGAACAAGCAAAGTTGCATGAATAATTTGGAACAAAGAAAATCTGAATTTCGTCAGTTTCTCTATTATCTATAAAATCGAGATATTTGTTTTTATAAATTATTTGTTCAGTTTTTTCGTCAATTACATATCCTTTATCGATTAATTCTTTAGCTAATTCTGAAGAATAATCGTGATTTTCGGTAATTGCTTTGATTTTAGAAGCTTCTGATTCTTCTAAAATATCGGCATTGCCAGATAACAGATTAACAATGAAATAATTGTCAGAATCTTTAATTTTTGAGAATATGTTATATTTTGAAAAATTCATTTATTTAAAATTTAGACACGAATTTCACGAATTTGCACTAATTGACTAGCGATAATTCGTGAAATTTGTGTCATTGTATGACTAGTCGTGACAACCAGCAACATTTTTAGAAATTTTTGCACAGCATTGTGCTACTTTTTGTGTACTTTCTGACTTTTCAGTTTTTTGTTCTTTTTTCTTTTTTACTAAACTTTTCATAGACTATTAATTAATGTATAAACAATTATTTTCCACAATTACATGCAGGTTTTGTTCCTGCAATAGTAAAACTTGATACTTCAATTTTTCCTTTTAAATAAGGTTTTGATTCTTCTAATATAGTAATATTTTCAAATCCAGCTTTTTTAAGTTGATTCAAATATACATCTTTTGTTACAGAACCAGCCCAACATTCAGCAACAGCAACTGGGTCTGTTTGATATTCTTCAGGCACATCTTCTTTTGAAAAAATATCGCTAACAATAAATTTTCCGCTTCCTTTTAAAATTCTGTAAATCTCATTCCAAACAGCTTGTTTGTCTGAGGCATGATTAATTGTGCAATTTGAAATAATAATATTTGCAGTTTTCGATGGCAAATCAATTTTTTCTAAATCGCTTTTTACAAATTTTACATTTTTAACTCCAAATTTTTCGGCATTTCGTCTGGCTGTTTGTAGCATACCTTCTGAAATATCAATTCCATATACAAATCCTGTTTCGCCAACTATTTCAGCTAAACGCATAACGTCTGTTCCTCTTCCGCTTCCTAAATCGACACAAATATCCCCAGTTTTTGCACCAGAATAATCAATTGCACCACCACACGAAAGGCAACAATCCGAACCTGAAAGTTCTGTATATCTTTTATTTATTTCTTTTATTTCCATCTAAATTTGTTTTAATAAAAATACAATTTATTTTTAACTTTAACATGTTGAGCAAGGACTATTTGTGATAAAAAAACCTAAAACGCCACCCATCATTACACTGCTATATGGATTTGAAGTTATACCACATGTTCCAGAACTGCAACCAACAAAATGATAATATAAAAATCCTGCTAAAGCTCCAATAAGAACTCCCAAAAATGGTTTATAAAACTTTTTAGACTTAATTAATTCCTTAATATTCTTTGGTTTATTATCTACTTCACAAGTATTTGACATTATTATAAAATTTAATTATGCAAATATATAGATATTTATCGAATAAATCACAATAGTATCACTTATTTTTTTTATTTTTGTTGAGTTTATTTAACACAAACATTCAAATTAAGCCACCAATGCACAAAATCACTAAATATCACCAATATCTGTTTTCATTTAGTGTTTTAAAGAAAAGAAAATGAATTCAATTTTTATTAAAGATATTGAAAAGGAATTATTAAAGGAATTATTTAATAATGATGAAAAATGCCTTGAATTTATTTCTGAATTGAAATGGAAGGAAGGTTTTGTATGTCGTAAATGTGGCAACAAGAATTATTGTTCTGGCAAATCTTTATTTTCGAGACGTTGTACAAAATGCAAATCAGAAGAATCAGCAACTGCAGGAACTATATTTCATAATTGCAAATTTCCTATTAGCAAAGCATTTTATATTGTTTATACAACTTGCAAAGGAAATGAAGAAATTTCTACTTATGAGTATGCTCGTCGCCTTTCTCTCCGCCAAATGACATGCTGGAAATTTAAAGACAAATTGCAAAAAATGATTACAGATATGGGTGAAAAACCTGAAAAGTGGTCGGAGATTTTTTAAAAAATCTTCTACTGTTAGAGACTGTTTAAATTTACTGTTTTCTGTTGATTATACTGATTAATAATGCCACGAAGTCACAAAAAAGAATTCCACATGCAAAAGGCTGATTTGGTGAATTTTCGTGTTTTGGCGTTTTGTTGGCAAAAGCATAAAATAAAACTTTAATTCTATTTTTAAACAGTCTCTTATTGTTTAAAGATTTTATATCTTTGAAATAAATAAACAAATAACATGAAAACATTAATAGTTTCCTTATTTATAGCATTATCGATCAGTACATTTGCACAAACAGCTTCTGATGTATTTGTCAAAAGTGAAATAGTTTGGCTTGGATTGGATTTTAGTAATTCAAAATATGTTGGATTTACCGAAACTGTTACTCCTCAAGAAATAGTAAGTCAGTATTTTATAAAATGGAATACACTTATTTTAAGTGAACCAGAAAAGTATAATTTAAAGAAAAGCTTTTGGAAAAAAGGTGTTATTTATGATATTGATTTTATGATTAAAAAGAATCTGACAACATCATTAGATAATTACAATACATACTCTGAATATTATTTAGCTGAAAACAAATTGGATTCTATAGTTGCTGAATATAAGCCAAATAACAAAAGCGGTATTGGTCTTTCATTTATAGTTGAAAGTTTTAATAAAATAACAGAAACAGCATCAATATATGTTACATTTATTGACCTTTCGACAAATAAAATTCTCATAAAAGAAAAAATTTATGGAAAAGCCGTCGGATTTGGTTTAAGAAATCATTGGGGTGGAGCTATTTATAAGATTCTTAAACAAATAGAAATATCTTCGTATGCTTACTGGAGAAGTAAATATTTCAAGAAATAAACTTCTATTCTGCACATGTGATAAGCATTATAAAAGTCTTGTTAAGGACTATATATTGGTAAAAATATCACCTCAAGTATTCAACGTCATAGAGACTAAATATATGTCTTACCTACGGCACTAAAAACAACAAGTAAAAAAATGCTACAATTTATCCCATTTTAAGTATAAATTATCTTACAATACTTACAGTTCCAGTTAACACTTCAGATCCATCATTTAAATTTATGATATAAATAAACGAACTTACTGAAATTTCTTTTCCGTTATAAGTTCCATCCCAAGTATCGTTATAACCGTCTGATTTAAAAACTATTTCGCCCCATCTATTGTAAACTTCCACAGTAATTTTTGGATATAAATTTGAGTTTTTAATTTCCCAAGTATCATTAATATTATCATTATTAGGGGTAAAACAAGTAGGAATTTCTAAACAAGCATTTTCTGAAGAAGTGACAGTAATAGTGTCAGATTTGTAACAACTATTTTTATCTGAAATAGTTACAAAATAATCTTCTGATGCTAATCCATCAATTACTGAATCAGTTTTTACTGGATTTGTATTCCAAAGAAAACTATAAGGTTTTTCAGTTCCTATAATGGAAATAGAAATTTTACCATCTTTGCTCCCATCACAACTTGTAGGAGTTGAAACTGAATTATATGTAAAAGAATTATATGCAGATACAAAAACTGAATCTTTTCCATTACAGTATGTAGCATCAGAAACTGTAACATAATAATATTGTGTTGATGAAGCATGAATGGTTTGATTAGTTTCGCCAGTTGACCAAATATAAGAATTATATATACCTGCATTTAAAACTGTAAATGAATCGACACAATAACTTAAGTTACCTGCTATATTTGGAGCTGGTAAAGCATTTTCGACAACTATAACATTAGATGAAACTCCACTACAACCATTAATATCAGTTACAGAAACTGAATAAGTTCCGGCAGTTGCTGAAATTGTTTGGGTATTTGCCGAATTTGACCATAAATAAGTAAGATAAGAATCTGTACTTAATGTTGTTGAAGAACCTTCACAATAACTTAATGTTCCGGCAATTATCGGAGTTAAATCAGGACTTACTGATACGTTAATAGAACTTGAAATTCCTGTACATCCGTTAGAGTCAGTTACAGTAACACTAATAGGATTATTTGCAGTTGTTGCTGTTATTGATTGCGAAGTGCTTCCATTTGGCCATAAATATGTGCTGTAATTTCCAGTTGAAAGTGTTGCATTATTACCATTACAATAAGTCAAAGAACCAGCTATAGTAGGTATTGGCAATGGATTTTCAGTTACTGTAACAGTTGCTGTAGCTGAACAACTATTTGTATCAGTTACAGTTACAGAATAAACACCAGCAGTTGCTGAAATTGATTGACTTGTTTCAGAAGATGACCATAAATAACTATTGAATGAACTGGCATCAAGTGTTGTATTTGAACCTTGACAATAGCTTAAATTTCCTGATATTGAAAGCGTTGGTAAAGTATTTTCCGTAACTGTAACAGTTTGAGACAATCCACTACAACCATTTGCATCAGTTACAGAAACTGAGTATGTTCCAGCATTAACATTTATTGTTTGAGTAGTTTCATTGTTTGACCACAAATAAGTATCAAATGTGCCTGCATCTAAAGTTGTAGTAGAACCTGCACAATAACTTGTATCTCCAGTTATTGAAGGATTTAAACTTGAACTTTCAGAAACCGTAACACTTGCTGACACTCCTATACAACCATTTGCATCTGTTACAGTTACAGCATAAGGGTTATTTGCAATAGTTGCAGCAATTGATTGATTAGTACTTCCATTCGACCAAATATATGAACTATAAGTAGCAGTTGAAAGTGTAGTATTAAATCCAGTGCAATAAGTTAATGAGCCTGTTATAACTGGACTTGGCAATGGATTTTCAGTTACAGTTACGTATGCAATAGCAGAACAACTGTTTGAATCAGTAACACTTACAGAATAAGTTCCAGCGGTTGCAGAAATCGTTTGAGTTGCTTCTGAAGTTGACCATATATAAGAATCAAATAAACCAGTAGAAAGAGTTGTATTTGAACCTGCACAATAACTTAAAATTCCAGTAATAGTTGGCGTAGGAAGTGGATTTTCGGTTACTACAACACTAGCTGAACCAAAACAACCGTTAGCATCTGTTACTGATACAACATAGATTGCAGCACCAATAGTAACTATTGTTTGAGTTGTTTCACCATTTGACCAATTGTAAGTCGCATAAACTCCAGCATCTAAAGTAGTTGAAGAACCTTCACAAAAACTTGTATTTCCGGTAATTACAGGATTTAAACTGGAGCTTTCTGATACTGATACAGAATTTGAACTGCCAACACATCCATTTGCATCAGTTACTGTAACAGAAATTGGATTATCGGCAATTGAAACTGTTATTGATTGTGTTATTGAATCATTAGACCATTGTATAGAATTATAAGAACTCGTAGAAAGTGTTGTGTTAAAACCTGTACAATAACTCAACGAACCAGTAATTAAAGGAGTTGGAAGTGCATTTACTGAAAGTGCAGTTGCAATTACACTATCGCAACCGCTTACCGAAGTCAATGTATCATAATAAGTTCCAGCTATTTTTTGATAATTATTTTGAAGGTA
>MEND01000271.1:12495-24536 GCA_001768975.1 Bacteroidetes bacterium GWA2_31_9
TGCAACCGAATCACAACCCAAATCATTGACAAGTGTTTGTGAATAATTTCCTGACGTTGTATAAGTATTTCCATCTGTCCACAAATAAGAATCACAAGCTGTGATTGATGTAGTTGAAGTTGAAGCATAGTTTATTGTTAAATTCAGGTTTGCAATACTATCACAACCCAAAGCATTTACAAGTGTTTGCGAATAATTTCCAGAAGATGTGTAAGTATTTCCATCTGTCCATAAATAAGATTCACATTCTGTAATTGTGGTTGTTGAATTTGAAGCATAATTTATTGTTAAATCTAAGTTTGCAATACTATCACAACCTAAATCAGAGACGAGTGTTTGCGAATAATTTCCCGAGGTTGTATAAGTATTTCCATCTGTCCACAAATAAGAATCACAAGCTGTGATTGATGTAGTTGAAGTTGAAGCATAGTTTATTGTTAAATTCAGGTTTGCAATACTATCACAACCCAAAGCATTTACAAGTGTTTGCGAATAATTTCCAGAAGATGTGTAAGTATTTCCATCTGTCCATAAATAAGAATCACAATTAGTTATTAAAGTTGTTGAGTTTGAGGCATAATTTATTATTAAATCTAAATTGGCAATACTATCGCAACCTAAAGCCCCGACAAGTGTTTGTGAATAATTTCCTGACGTTGTATAGGTATTTCCATCAGTCCATAAATAAGAATCGCAATCAGTTATTGAAGTTGTTGAGGTTGTAGCATAATTTATTGTCAAATCTAAGTTTGCAATACTATCGCAACCTAAAGCTCCGGCAAGTGTTTGAGAATAATTTCCAGAGATTGTGTATGTATTTCCATCAGTCCATAAATAAGATTCACATTCTGTAATTGTGGTTGTTGAGGTTGTAGGATAATTTATTGTTAAATTAACGTTTGAAGATACTCCTATACAGTTATTTGCATCTGTTACAGTTACAGTTATCGGATTATTTGCTGCTGTGGCAATTATTGTTTGAGTTGATTCACTATTCGACCAAATATAACTATCATAACTTCCGGCATCTAAAGTTGTATTCGCACCATCACAATAGCTTAATAATCCTGTAATTGACGGTGATGGATTTTGATTAACTGTTAATGTAATTGCATCGGTTGCTGTACATCCATTTCCATCGGTAATAGTAACAAAATAATTATCAGCTAAATTTACGTTTAAAGTTTGTGTAGTAATATTTCCTGGTAACCAATTATAAGTGAATCCACTTCCGGCATCTAACGTTAATGACTCTCCCTGACAAATTGCTGTATCATTTCCCAAAAATACTGTCGGATTTGTATTTACAACAATATCAATACTTTCAGATGCTGTACATCCGTTGGAAGTGGCAGTAACAGTGTATGTTCCTGTTGTAGGAATAAATGTTATTGCAGATGTTGTTTCTCCTGTATTCCAATTATATGTAGCTCCACTAACGGCATTATCGGTTGCTGTAAGTGTCAATGATTTTCCTTCACATATATTTACATCGGGAGTGGCTGTTATAATAGGAATAGGCTCTGCATAAATATTAATATTTATAATACTGGTAACAGTATCATTACAATCGCTAACACAACTTAATGCTAATGCTACTATTCCTGTTTCACTCGAATCTGGTGTATAAGTTGTATTTATTGAACTTGCCGAACTAAAAGTTCCTGCTCCACCTGTCCAAAAAACTTCTATAAATGTACCCGAAATTGAAGCAGCAAGCTGAATATCTTCATATTGACATGAATTGTTACCCGAACCGCTAAATGTTGTAACTTCAAGTGGCACAAATGGAGCTTGACAACCCTGATTTCCATAAGTTGCTGTTCCATCCCATGCAAAATCAACTCTAGAGCCATCTTGATTGGAAAGAGTTGTTAAGCCATTCTGATTCACTAAAAAACTTTTATTATATCGAACTGTATCTGAGCATCCGGCAGGCGATGAAAACGAAATTCTTAATGTACGTACTTGTGAAGAATCATCATAATTTCCAAAATGACCATCTCTGTTGTTTGGGTTAGAGCATTGAAAAATTGCGTATAAGGTGTCAGTTAAGGTTTCAAAAGTATTTCCTAAAATATCAAAATATGAGGTGTCATTTAATAGTGTATCTGAACTGGTTATAAGAAGTACATTTGATTTTGAAGGAATTACACCTCCGGGAGGTTCAAGTAATTTTCCACAACTTTCGATCGGAATTGTATTATTTAATCGTTGAACAATTTCTGCAGTTGTAACATTCTGACATATCCCCTTCCATGCGTTGTTTGGCCAATCGACTGTCATATCAGCAGTATTTACCGAATTGTTTCCAACAACAAAACGAACCATTTCGTTTGGTCCTTCTTCGTAATCAATACTCGGAATATGTGGAAAATTCCAAGCTCTTGCACAAGCATCAACTAATATACTTTCAATTTCAAAACATGATGATGGGGTACTTGATGTTGTTGATTGACTGCCCGATAATGCAGGCGATAAATAAATTTCTGAGCCATCGCCCGAAGAAGTACAGTATTCAAAAACTGCAAAATAATATGTTGTATTTGGCTGTAAACCATAAACCGATGTAGAACTGCCAGAGCCTTTGTAAACAACAAATTCGTTTGGAGCAATTGTATTTCCAAGCCCAAAATATGAATTTGCATTATATGTAACTCCATTAGTTGGAGTACTTGTTACTGAAAAGCCTTGCCTAACTACAACAATTCGGAAATCGGCATCGCCATTAGTAAAATTAACTTTTATTGAATTTGCCGATAAAGCAGAAAAAGTCATATTTGTTGCTTGTGAAGTTGGCGTAGTACAATAATTTGCCGAAATTTGTGAAACCGGATTTGCCACAGTATCAATCACATTGTACATTGAACTTGAGCTATAGCAGTTAATTTCAAAAACTTTAAAATAATATTGACTATTTGCCGATAGTCCGCTAATTGAAACTGTAGTTCCGGTACCTTTATAAATTACTTGTTCGCCCGAACCACCATAAACTGAATTTGCAGTATATTCTGTTCCATTTACAGGATTTGTAAATGTATTAACAGTATTCATCACAACTAATCGTCTCATACCATTTCCATTTGTCCAATTAACATCCATAGTATATGCCGACATATTAGTAAAATTAATATTACAAGCCTGAGTTGTTGGCGTTTCGCAAATTACACTTGTTGCAGTAATGCTTACATCGTCAATACCCAAGCCTTGTGCACTTGCTGTTGTATTTCCAATTCCCGAAACAGAATAATTCCATGCTAAATAAATATCGTTTCCAGCATTAACAAGTACATTTAATTGAGCCGACACTGGAACAGTAAATCCAGGAGCGTTTGCAAATCCTTCGCTATCAGCATCGGGAATAAAACTTGTTAAAAAGTCAGTTCCAGCAGAAGTCCAATTAATTCCGTCAAAAGAATAATAAAGTTGAATACTAAAACCAAAATTATTAGAACCATAACGATACTTTTCTACATTATAGTTAATTGTAAAGCCAGTTAAATTTGAAACACCATTGTTGTTTAACATCACATACAAGTTTCCACTTTTAGTAGAAGAAGTTGATGATAAAAACCCAACTGCTCTGTCGGTTGCAGTTGTAGCATCTCCTGCACCATAATTATAAACGCCATTAAATGCCGTTGCCGACATATTATTTCCAGCCCTTCGCCAAGTTGAAGTTACAGCATTTGAATACAGCCCAACTGTTCTTATTGTTCCAATACTATCAACTTTCCACACAGCAGGTAAAGTAGCCGAAGTTGCCGTACCGATGCTGAAATTTTCGGATATGGTTTGTCCATCAGAGATTGCGATTTGAGCATTTACAAATAAGTTACTAAGAGTAACAAAAGTTATGAGGGTAAATAGTTTTTTCATAACATCTTCTTTATTTATTGGTTATTAATGCAATTCCCATGTCTTTAATTACTTTTACAAATGGATTGTTTTGTTCGTCTGTGTTTTCAGCAAATGAATGTAGTTCTATGTATTTGTATTTAAGCAGGAGGTATTTTATTTTCTCAATGTCGATATGTAATATTCCTGTAAAGTTTTTATCCCAAACAGCAAGGTCAATATCGGAATATTTATGTGTTTGATTATTTACAACTGAGCCAAAAATATAAGCTTGTGTAGGATTATAGCCCATAGAAATTAAATCGTCAATAAAATTTTTAGCGTTAGTTATTGCAAAATCTCTTGTAAGCATATTTTTATATTTAAAATAGTTTGTGATTTATTGTCTATGTAATCTTTGTTTATTGATTTATAGAGTTTTGTTTGATATTCGGGGTATCTGCCTTCAATATTCCATGAGTTAATAGTTAAAAGTTCTGCTTGCCATTCGATAGACAAACAAAGTTTTGCTTCATCGTGCAGATATTTTAAATTGTGAGTACGTGGAGGGTAATTATCTGTATTATTTTTAACCCAGAGAGCTTTTAGAAGTTTTTCAATTGTTAAATGCCAACAAAACAGAGCCATCATATATCGTTTGCTATTAATTAATGCAACAGCACTTTCCCAAGAGTCATCTGCTTGTTCTAACCAATACGATATGTGTTCTTCTTTTGTCATTATAAATTTATGCAATTTGAAAAATTTCTTTAAATTATAATTTTCAATATTGTAAATATAATAAACATTTTATTTTTTTTGAAATTCTATTGCCAGATTTACTAAAATTATATGAACTTTAAAATTCAAAAACTTATAGTCGATTAAAATAATTAACTTTTTTTAAGTAATATTGTCGCAAATTCAGTGTTAGTTAGAAGGTTAAAAAAATATATGAATATGTTATCAAAAATTAAAGATTTTTTAAGGAATAAGTATTTCAAATTTTCATTTGCTATTTTAATATTTATTTTATGGGTTATTTGGATTGGTAATTATTGGTTATTACTTGGTTCTCCTATCGTTTATGATGTTTATATCAGTAAAAAAGTTAACTGGACACCATGGAAAAAACGTGGACAAAGGAAAAGTAACCGTTTAGTTGAATGGTTCGATGCACTTATTTTTGCAGTAGTTGCAGCTACATTAATCAGAATGTTTTTTATTGAAGCTTTTACAATTCCAACTTCTTCGATGGAAAAATCGCTACTTGTTGGCGATTATTTATTTGTAAGCAAAGTTAGTTATGGTCCGAAATTGCCAAACACTCCTATCGCTTTTCCTTTTGCACATCATACTTTACCTTTTACAGAAAGTACTCCAGCATATTTGGAATGGATTAAGTGGCCATATAAAAGATTAGCAGGTTTAGGTGATGTAAATCGATTCGACTGTGTTGTATTTAACTTTCCTGAAGGCGATACTGTTGTTGTTCAGCATCAAGACCAAAGCTATTATGGGCTACTTCGCCAACTTGGCAGAGATTATATTTGGAAAAACTTCGATGTTGTAGTTCGTCCAGTTGATAAACAAGAAAATTATATTAAAAGATGTATTGGTTTACCTGGTGATACACTAAAAATTATTCATGGCGACGTTCACATTAATAGCAAAATGATTGATAAACCTGAAAATTTACAATATAATTATTATGTTAAAACCGACCAAACTCGCATAAACCCTAAAATGCTTGAAAAACTTGACATTACTGATTTTAGAAATTACGGACCATCGGAATATGAACTATCGCTAACTGCTGAGAATTATGAAAAAATCAAAGCTTTTGCTAATGTTAAGGTTATAACTAAAATAGAAAAACCCGACACAATTCCTTCTGATTATATTTTCCCACAAGATTCACGTTTTCCATGGAATGAAGATAATTTCGGACCTCTTTATATTCCCAAAAAAGGTACTGCAATTAAATTAACAATAGATAATTTGCCACTTTATAAAAGAGCAATTGAATTATACGAACAAAATACTTTGAAAGTAGAAGGTGGCAAAATTTTTATTAATGGCGTTGAAACCGACCAATATACATTCAAAATGGATTATTATTGGATGATGGGAGATAATCGTCATAACTCACTCGACTCAAGATTTTGGGGATTTGTACCTGAAGATCACGTTGTAGGAAAAGCTGTATTTATTTGGCTTTCACTTGATAAAAACAAAAGTTTCTTTGACAAAATCAGATGGAACAGATTGTTTAAATTCATCTAAATTCAATGTTTCTAGGAAAATTACTTTCTTTTTTTAAAAACTGGATAAAGGCTATAATATTTGCAAGTCTTATAATTCTTGCACTTAGAATATTCGTATTCAGCACTTATACAGTTACAAACAACTTATTAGAGCCAATTCTGAACAGTGGTGATTTTGTTATCATAAACAAAATTAAATTTGGAGCAAGACTGCCAATTACAGCTTTAATTATTCCATTTACAGACATTTACAGCAATTTAATAACTTTCCCCTACCTAAGAGTACCTGGATTTACAAAAATCAAAAGGAATGAATTAGTATTATTTAATTATCCAATAGAAAACGACATTCCAATTGATAAAAAAACACAATATATAAAGCGAGTTATTGGATTACCCGGAGATACTTTTGAAATTACTGATAAATCGGTATTTATAAACGAAATACTAGCTGACACAACAGAATATTTAAAATATAATTATCGGGTTACACTTAACAAAGCAGAATTTTTTACTCCAGAACAAATTGAAAAATACAATATTACAAACATTCAAGAGGTTTCTGATGCTGGAATTTTCGATATCACATTAAGTGAAAAATTTGCAGATAGCCTAGCTTCTCAAAAAAATATAAAATATTTTAGAGTGCTTAAAGAGTTAAAAGGTGAAAGTTCTGAGTTAATATTTCCACAAAGCAGATTTATAATGTGGAATAAAGATTATTTTGGCTCTTTGGTAATTCCAAAGCAAGGCAACACAATAGTTTTAAATGAAAATAATTTTGAAATTTATAAACGATTAATTGAAGTTTATGAGGATAATCAGATTTATGAGAGAGACAAAAAATATTTTATAAATGAAATTCAAACAGATAAATATGTAATTAAAAATAATTACTATTTCGTTTTAGATGATAATAGAGATAATGCTAAAGATTCTAGATACTGGGGCTTTTTACCCGAAAATCATATTATAGGAACACCATCATTCATCTGGTTATCAATTGATAAATCAGATTCGTTTTTTAAAATGATTAGATGGAATAGAATATTTAATTCGTTATAAACAATTAATTGATAAAAAGTTTTTGAATAAAATTTCGGAAAATTTTTAAAAACAATTACATTTGCGTTTCAAAAAAAGTAGAAATATAATTTCAAATATGTCAAAAAGTAAATCAGAAACTCCGGAAAGCATTGAAGCAGTTGAAAGTGCATTATCAAAAACAGAACAATATATTGAAGATAATCAGAAAAGTCTATCAATAATTATTGCTGCAATTATTATTATTGTTGGTGGTTATCTTGCTTATCAAAAATTTTATGTTTCACCTAAAGAATCAGAAGCTGTTAAAGAAATGTTTGTTGCAGAACAATATTTTGCAAAAGATTCATTCAATTTAGCATTAAATGGAGATGGAAATTATTCTGGTTTTCTTACAATTATTGACGATTATAGTGTTACTAAAGCTGGTAATTTATGTAACTATTATGCCGGAGTATCTTATTTAAGGTTAGGTCAATACGAAAAAGCAATTGAATATTTGGAGGATTATGATGGCGAAGATGTAATGATTGCTCCTATTGCTAAAGGTGCTATGGGCGATGCTTATATGGAATTAGGAAACGATAAAGATGCATTATCAAATTATATCAAAGCAACTGATATTAATAATAATGAGTTCACTACTCCTATTTATTTATTAAAAGCTGCAATGATTTACGAAAAAACCAGCGATTATAAAAAAGCTTCTGAACTTTACGAAAAAATCGTAAAAAATTATAATAAATCAGGCGAAGCTCGTAAGGCAGAGAAATATTTAACAAGAGCTAAGCTAAAAGGCGGATTGTAATTTTAATATTTAAAATATGCTGAAAAGTATCAAGTAATCTTGGTACTTTTTTTATTTAATAGAATTTAATCCTACGAAAAAGCTAAATTTGCAATATATTTTAATAATTGATTATGGCTACTAAACTAAAGAACTTATCAACTTACGATATTAATACTGTTCCTTCTGGTAAAGATTATATTATTGGAATTGTGGTTTCTGAATGGAATTATGAAATCACTCAAGCTTTAATGAATGGTGCAATAGAAACACTACTAAAGCATAAGGTAAAAGAACAAAATATTATAGTTAAGCATGTTCCGGGAAGTTTTGAGTTAACACTTGGAGCACAGTTATTATTAGAAAATACCGAGGTTGATGCGGTTCTATGCTTAGGATGTGTTATTCAGGGCGAAACTCGTCACTTCGACTTTATTTGTCAGGGAATTGCTTATGGAATTACCGAATTAAACATTGACCATAGCACACCAGTAATATTTGGCGTTTTAACTACCGACAATATTGAGCAAGCAAAAGACCGTGCTGGTGGAAAACACGGAAACAAAGGAACAGAAGCTGCTGTTACAGCACTAAAAATGATAAATCTAGCGAACAGTTTTTAAAACTAAAACGAATTAATTGATGGATAACAATCATTTTGATGAAAGTTCCAGAAAAATTTCTGAGCTAGAATACATAAATCACAAATTACTACTTGAAATTAATAAGTTAAAAGAAGAGGCTTCATCACTAATTTTAAGTGAAGAGAAATATAGGGTTGTATTTGAACAATCTTCTGATTCAATTTTTACTGGCGATAATATTGGTAATTTTATAGGAGTAAATCGTAAATGTACTGAATTAACAGGTTTTACTACCGAAGAGCTTCTTTCTATGAACATGATTAATCTGTTCTCTTTACAACAAATGACAAATTCGCCACTTCGATACGATTTACTTGCCCAAGGACATACGATTACAATTAAGAGGCTTTTGACCAAAAAAGACAAAACTCTTATTCCTATAGAAATGACATCAAAAAGAATGTCAACAGGAAATTATCAATGCATCATGCGAGATTTATCTGAGAATAATAACACTTCAGATATTCTTAAAGCAAGTGAACAAAAATTTTTAGCAATATTTAATGCCAGTCCGATAGGAATTTTTGTAGCTGATAAAAATGGATTTTTGACTGAAATAAACGATACTTACGTGCGAATTGTAGGTGGCAACCCTATTTATAAGGCTAACTTTATAGGAAAATTAAATATTCTGAATTTCCAGACATTTAAAGATGGCGGTTTAGATAGCTTTTTTAAAGAATTGTACGAATTTGGCAAACCATTTTCGATTGAAACAAAAATAAAATCAATGTTTGATAAAGATATTTATATGCATTATGTTGCTGTACCTTTATTAGCTGATGATGGAACAGTGAATGGATGTATTGTAAATTCTGAAGAAATAACTCAACGAAAATTAGCTGAACTAAAATTATCGGAATCAGAGGAGAAATTCAAAGCAATTATGTCTGTTACTCCTGATATAATTTCTATTATTGATAAAAATCAAAAATTGGTTTATAACTCACCAATTGCAATATCAATTCATGGATATACTTATACCGAATTAAACAATGATTTTTTATTTGCAATTCACCCCGATGATATTCCAATATTGCAAAATGAAATTAAAAAAATTATAGCAAGTCCAGAGAGTAAAACTAGAATTCAATTCCGTCATCATAAAAAAGGAACGAATGATTATATTTGGATGGAAACAATAATTTGCAATTATGTAAACAACCCATTAATACAATGTTATATTGCAATAACCAGAGATATTTCAAAATCAAAAAAAGATGAATTAGAATTAATTAAAGCAAAAGAAGAAGCTATTGAATCAGACAAACTAAAATCTGTATTTCTTGCAAATATGAGCCACGAAATTCGTACTCCAATGAATGGAATATTAGGATTTTCGCAATTATTAGGAGAAAACGATATTGATGCCGATTCGAAAAAAAAATATATCGAAATTATCCAATCAAGCACTAATCATTTACTAACTGTTGTTAACGATATAGTTGACATTTCAAAAATTGAGGTAGGACAAATCTCTTTAGAAATTACTCAAATAAATATTCATAAATTACTTAATAACATTTATGAAATTGCTCAAAATGAAAAGAAAGTAAGAAACAAGGCTGAATTAAACATATATTACGACAATATTTCTGAACAATTTAACTTAAAAATAAATAGCGACGAAACTCGTTTACAACAGGTTATAATAAATTTAATTACAAATGCGATTAAATTTACCGATAAAGGTTCAATTAATTTTGGTTATAAAATATCTGATAAAAACATTATAACCTTTTATGTAAAAGATACAGGCAAGGGAATCGAAAAAAGCAAACAAGCCGTTATATTTGAACGATTTCGTCAAGAAGAAGAAACTGTATATCGTAAATTTGGAGGAACTGGTTTAGGTCTTGCCATTTCTAAAGGTTTAGTTGAGTTATTTGGAGGAAAAATGTGGGTCGAATCAGAATTAAATGAAGGCTCAATATTTTATTTTACTATTCCATTTAATTTTAACTAATTACAGTTTATTCATAATGTCAGAGCTTTACACATGCTGGCTCATACACTCCTCGAGTGTTTGCCCTATTATTCTCGACCTTTAAATCATGAAGTACACTTCTGGTTTTCAGTTCATCGAAAGTTCGAAAAAAACATAAAGTAAAATATTGAATTAATAAATTCAATATGAAGCAATATAGAATTAATTATTATTTTATTTGATATAACTCTCCCACTCTGTAATCAAATCTTTTTTAAGAACTCTTGGAAATTTATTTTGTCCGCCTTCTCGCCCTTTTGATTTGAGCCAATTATAAAAAGTAACTGTAGGAACTTGTTTAATAAGTACATTTTTTAAAGCGGCTTGTCGTTCAACGCCATAATCGTCATTTAGCTTTACCAATTCTTGATCTAACAAATCTTTAAATTGTATAGGATCAATTTCTGAGTCACTTCCTATATACCATTGATGAGCAAATAAGTTTTCATATTTAATTCCTGCGACTGTATATTCGTTTACAACTATACCTAACTTCTCTGAAACATTTTTAATTGCTTTGTTCATATTATCGACAGATAAATGTTCGCCACACATACTTAAAAAATGTTTTGTTCGTCCAGAAATAATAATTTCGCTATGTTCGACAGAAGTAAATTTTATTGTGTCTCCTAATAAATATCTCCATGTTCCTGCACAAGTAGTTAACAATAAAGCATAATCAACATTCTCTTTAACTTGTGATATATCCAGAATATCAGGATTGTCTTTTAAATTTCCTTCGCTTGTAAAGTTATGTTCGTTAAATTCAACAAATTCATAAAATATTCCATTGTCAAGCACCAATTGCATTGAATTTTCATCAGCATGTCTATATGCAATAAATCCTTCCGAAGCAAGATAAGTTTCAAGATAATGAATGTCTTTTCCTAAAAGCTTTGCAAAGCTTGATTTGTATGGAGCAAATGATACTCCGCCATGAACAAAAAGCATAAAATTTGGCCACAGTTCATGTATATTATTTAATTTGTAATGTTTTATGATTTTTTCTAATAAAATCTGTACCCAAGCAGGAACTCCGGCAATAATTCCAATATCCCATTTATGTGCATTTTTTGTTATCTCATCAAGTTTTGAAGACCAGTCGCGCATTTTTGCAATACGCCTACCAGGCTTATAATATCTCTGAAACCAAACTGGTAAATTTTTCATTAAAATACCACTTAAATCTCCCTCATATCTGCCGTTAATTTTAGTTAAAGCTGTTGAACCTCCAACCATTAACACATTTTTAGTATAAAACGAATCTGGCAAATTAAATTTTGATAATGTCCTAAGCTGACTAAGACTTGTTTTTCTTATAGCCCTTATCATATCTGATGTTATTGGAACTGTTTTGCTTGCTGCATCAGAAGTTCCTGATGTTAATCCGAAATATTTTACTTTTCCGGGCCAAGCAACTCCCACACAGCCATCTTTTGAGCGATGCCACCATTCACCAAGCATTTTATTATAGT
>MEND01000272.1 GCA_001768975.1 Bacteroidetes bacterium GWA2_31_9
TGGGACAAGTTAAGTTAACCCTGTGAGATAGCTAAGTTAAAAGAACGAATAAAAAATGAAGGTATTATCTAACAGGGTAAACGCCAATGCGATAAATCGGAACAAGTCTTGCAGTGAAAAAAACTGCGTAGCAACACTTCGACTATCGCTCAGTGCAACGCCTCAAACCTCAAACAACAAACTACAAACTACAAACAATCTTCAATTAATGAAAGCAAAACCTCGATTATCGTTCTGGCAAATTTGGAATATGAGTTTCGGATTCTTAGGAATTCAGTTTGGATTTGCTCTTCAAAATGCTAATGTCAGTCGTATTTTTGAAACACTTGGAGCCAGTATTGATAGTATTCCAATGCTATGGATTGCAGCCCCTGTTACAGGTTTATTAATTCAGCCAATAATTGGTCATTTTAGCGATAAAACATGGGGTAGGTTAGGTCGTCGAAGACCTTATTTCCTTGTTGGAGCAATTTTGGCTTCATTAGCTTTGATTGTAATGCCTAATTCAACAGCACTTTGGGTTGCAGCCGGTATGTTATGGGTTATGGATGCATCAATTAATGTTTCGATGGAGCCCTTTAGGGCTTATGTTGGCGATATGCTTCCTTCTGAACAAAGAACAAGCGGATTTGCAATGCAAAGTTTTTTTATTGGAGCAGGTGCAATTATAGCATCGGCTTTGCCTTACATGCTTACAAACTGGCTTGGTGTTGAAAATACAGCTCCAGCTGGAGAAATTCCACCATCAGTAAAAATTTCGTTTTATTTTGGAGCAGCTGCGTTTTTCTTTGCAGTTTTATGGACAGTTGTCAGATCAAAAGAATATTCTCCGGAACAAATGCGTGAGTTTTCAGATGACAAAAGTGAACCAGAAAATAATGGCTTAATGGAAATTTTTCATGATTTTGCCAGAATGCCCAAAACAATGGTTCAACTTGCTGTAGTTCAGTTTTTTTCATGGT
Source organism: Bacteroidetes bacterium GWA2_31_9 (assembly GCA_001768975.1). Lineage (GTDB taxonomy): Bacteria > Bacteroidota > Bacteroidia > Bacteroidales > GWF2-33-38 > GWA2-31-9. The sequence goes on from MEND01000272.1 coordinate 963, forward strand.
TTGCACTTTTTGCAATGTGGATTTATACAACATCAGCAGTAACTTCACATGTATATGGAACAACCGACACAACATCTGAGTTATTTAATGAAGGTGCCGATTGGGTAGGAGTTTGTTTTGCCGCTTATAATGGTTTTGCAGCAATTGTAGCTTTTTTGCTACCAGTTTTGGCTAAATATACTAATAGAAAAACAACACACATGATTTCGCTTACAGTTGGCGGAATTAGTCTTGCATCTATATATTTTATATCAAACCCTGTAATGTTAATTGTTCCTTTTGTTGGAATTGGTCTTGCTTGGGCAAGTATTTTATCAATGCCTTATGCAATTCTAACTGGCTCACTTCCTGCAAATAAGATGGGAATTTATATGGGAATTTTTAATTTTTTTATTGTAATACCACAAATTTTGGCAGCCGGAATTTTGGGATTTTTCACAAAAAACTTATTTAATGGTGAAGCTATTTATGCACTTGTATTAGGTGGGGCTTCAATGATTCTTGCAGGTATTTTGACATTAATTGTAAAAGACGAAAAATAATATGAATTTAGAACGTAGTAGCGGAGTTTTATTACATCCAACTTCACTTCCCGGAAAATTTGGTATCGGTACATTTGGAAAAGAAGCTTATGAATTTGTAGATATTTTAAAAAGTGCTGAACAAAAATTATGGCAGATTTTACCTTTAGGTCCAACTGGTTTTGGTGATTCTCCATATCAATGTTTTTCTGCATTTGCAGGAAATATTTTATTAATCGATTTTAATTATTTTGTAGGATTGGGATATTTTTCGGAATCTGAAATTCCTGAATTTATTACAGATAATAAAAATTGTGTTGATTATGACAATGTTAAGATTCATAAATTGCCATTTTTAGAAACTGCATTTCAGAAATTTTCAGAACTTGCATCTCTTGAAGAGGAAGCTGAATTTCATGCTTTTTGTATCGAAAATTCAGATTGGCTCGAAGATTATGCATTCTTTATGTCTCTGAAAGAAGAATTTGACCTTAAACCATGGTACGAATGGGATAACGATATTAAATTAAGAAAATCAAAAGCTTTAAATTTATATTCTGTCAAATTAGATGAGAGAATAGAATTTCATAAATTTTTACAATTTATTTTCTTTAAACAATGGCATTTGTTGAAAGACTATGCTAATTCACAAGGATTAAAAATCATCGGCGATATTCCACTTTATGTTTCTTATGATAGTTCTGATGCATGGGCAAATAATGAACTTTTTTTATTTGATAAAGAATTAAAGCCAACTCAGGTTGCTGGAGTTCCACCCGATTATTTTAGCGAAACAGGACAGATGTGGGGAAATCCTATATTTAACTGGAAAAAAATGGAAAAAAATGGCTTTAAATGGTGGATAAAGCGAATACAGAATAATATCAAAATGTTTGATATAGTTAGAATTGACCATTTTCGTGGACTTTCTGCTTATTGGTCTATTCCTTATGGCGAAGAAACAGCAATAAATGGGAAATGGATTGAAGCTCCCGGTACTAAATTATTTGAAACAGTTAAAAATATTTTAGGTGAAGTACAAATAATTGCAGAAGATTTGGGAGTTATGACACCTGATGTTGAAAAACTTAGAGATTCAAATGACTTTCCCGGAATGAAAATTCTACAATTTGCTTTTGATGCATCTGAAGAAAATAATTACTTACCACACACTTATACCAAAAACTTTATTGTTTATACAGGCACTCACGATAATGACACAATTGTTGGTTGGTATAATAAAGCTAATGAAACAGATAGGTTACAATTTCAAAATTATTCAGGCTATTTTGGCGATGAAATAAACTGGGCTTTTATTCGGTTGGCTTATTTGTCAGTAGCTGATGTTGCAATAATACCAGTTCAGGATATTCTTGCACTTGACTCAGATGCCAGATTTAATTTACCAGGAACATCTTCGGGAAATTGGAAATGGAAATTAGATAATTTTAATCAATTGAATTCTCAAACTGAGAAATTGAGGTTTTTTACAAAGATTTATGGAAGGGGGATTTAGGTTATAGGGTTATATGGTTATTGGGTTATTAGGTTATGGGGTTATTGGGTTATAGGGTTATAGGGTTATAGGGTTATAGGGTTATAGGGTTATAGGGTTATAAGGTTATCAGGTTATATTGTTATAAGGTTATAAGGTTATATGGTTATGAGGTTATAAGGTTGTTAGGTTATAAGGTTAATAGTTGATAAGTTGAATTTACGAATCAAGCAATGTAAATATTTCCTCCGCAATTATCTTTTTTTGCTCCTGTTACGGATGAAAGACAATTAGTAATTTCTTTAACTCTTAAAAGCCCTAAAAAAGCAAAAATCAGAGCTTCTTTAAAATTTATTAAATTTTGGTCGGGTAATATAATATTTGCCTTAGTTTTTGTTTTAAAAATTTCTATGAAAAAACAGTTAAATGCACCACCACCTGTAACTAAAACCGTTTTTTCATTATCGCTTTCAATCACTGAGGCAAGTTGAATTGCAAAATGTTCGTATAATGTTCTTAATAAATCATTAGCATCAATTTTAAAAGTCGAAATAATTTTTAGAAAAGTTGTTTCAAACCATTCTCTTCCAAGCGATTTTGGAAAATCAAGTTTGTAATATTCCAAAGAATTTAATTTTTCAAGTAATTTGAAATTTATTTCGCCTTTTTTTGCAAGATTTCCATCTTTATCGTAATCCTTGTTGAAATACTTCGATGTAAAATAATTAATTGCAATATTAACTGGACAAATATCGAAAGCGATTCTTTTGTCATTTTTATTAAACGAAATATTTGCAAAGCCTCCTAAGTTTAAGCAATAATCAAATTTTGAAAAAAGTAATTCATCTCCAATTGGGACTAATGGTGCTCCCTGTCCACCAAGTGCAACATCAAGAGTACGAAAGTCTGAGATAGTTGTAATTCCAGTTTTAGCTGTTATGCTTGCTCCATTTCCAATTTGATATGTTAATCCCTTATCTGGTTGATGAAAAATGGTATGTCCGTGAGACGAAATAAAATCAATTTTACAATTAAATTTAGTAATAAAGTTATTAACCTTTTCGGCTATATATTCTCCGTATTTATTGTGAATTAATAAAAAATCGAATGCAGATAAGTTTTGAGCAGTTTTTAGAATTTCGATCCACGAATTAGAATATTGATAAGTTTCTGCATTTATAATTTTATAATTCCAAATATCATTTTTTAAATAAAATTCGCAATGTGCTATATCAAGCCCATCGCAAGATGTGCCTGACATTATTCCAATTATATTGTATTTTTTCACGCTGTAAAAATTCTTCATAAACATAAGTATAAATTGTAGATTATGAATAATTATTTTGCAAATTTTTAAATATTTGTTTAACATTTTTTAACCATTAACATGTAATAAATAAGCTATTTATGAATTATTTTTAAAAATAAAAAAAGGAGGTTATATGAAAACATATTTTATTTTAGTAATTATTACCATTTTTAATTTATCATCAGCCGATTATTTGTCTGCATTGACTAATTGCCAGAATATTAAAAAAGATAGTCTGAAAAGCAATGAACCAAAGGTTGATATAAAAGTTAATAAAAAATATGACGATTATGGAAATCTGATTCAGTACGATTCAACATACTCTTATGTTTATAGTTCGCCTGATATGAATAGCAATGATTTAGACTCAATTATTGGAAATTTTAAGCCTTTTTTTTACAATAATATGCCTGATGTTTTTGGAAATTCATTTGATGATTTTTTTAATTCAGGCACATTTTCAAATGAAGATTTTTTTAAAAATGATTTTTTTGAAAATCAGTTACTGAATCATAGTAAGATGATGGAAGAGATGATTTCGAAAATGGATTCAATTAGAAATGAATATTTAAACCAGCAATATCCTAAAATAAAGGATGATAAAAATCAGTTAAAACCAGTTCCTCAAAATAATTCTAAAAAATCACCTAAAATTCAAAATGCGGTAGAGTTATAAATTTTGTTTTTTATGGGTTAGTTTTTTTAAT
>MEND01000273.1:0-2362 GCA_001768975.1 Bacteroidetes bacterium GWA2_31_9
GCCTTGGAGAAATGGAAAAAAATCCGATGATTGCTTTTGAGAAAGATTTCCTACGCTGGATGTTATCTGATGGAGCCGGAGCATTTTTATTAGAAAACAAACCTAACGAATCTGGACTTTCTTTAAAAATTGAATGGGTCGATATATTTTCTTATGCAAACGAGCTAGAGACTTGTATGTACGCAGGAGCTGTCAAAAATAAATCAGGAAATATTAAAGGATGGCCTGATTTAGAAACTCATACTTGGGTCGATAGTTCGGTATTTTCGTTAAAACAAGATATCAAAATTCTGGATAATAATGTAATTCTTTCGTGTCGTAGGTTGAAGGAAGTTTTGCAAAGAAGAAATTTGAACGATTCTGAAATTGACTACTTTTTACCACATCTTTCTTCGATGTTTTTCAAAAATAAAATTGATGAAGAACTAATCAAAAATGATATTCATATTCCAGAAGAAAAGTGGTGTATGAATCTTACAAAGGTCGGAAATATTGGTGCTGCATCTATTTATTTAATGCTTGAAGAGCTTTTTTACTCAGGAAAATTAAAACAAGGCGATAAAATTGTTCTTTCAGTTCCCGAAAGTGCACGTTTTTCTTTTGCATATTGCTTACTTACTGTTTGTTAAATCAACGCTTCCATTTTTAAATTTTTCTAAAATCACCAAATTCTATTAGTGATGAAGATATAAATTTTGAATACACAAAATTGAAAATCTTAAAAAATATTTAGGATTTTATTACCTTTACCTCATAGATTTTAATTGCAATATTAATGAAGAAAGATAATGTTCCGCAAGACGAAGGATTTTTGGGAGGAAAAACCAGAGATGTTTGTTATGCGTTAGACGAAAATGGCAATTATGTACAAGTTCTTAGCGTTGGATGGGAACCAAAAAATGCAGCATTAGAGCAAGCTTTAAATCTTGTAAATGAACAAATAGAAGATGCACGTGAAAAAGTTTTGAAAGGTCAAGCGAGTCCAATTTTCTATTTTATGGAAAAAAATCTGATGGATTTGAAAATTCTTTCTCAATATACAGGCATTTCAAAATGGAAAATTAAAAGACACTTTAAACCCGCAAAATTTATCAAGCTTAAAGACAATGTTTATAAGAAATATGCTGATACGTTTAACATTTCAGTTGACGAATTGACAAACTTTACTAAACATCAAAAATTATAATTAAATTACTATATCACAGCCTTATAGAATGATTCTTAACTTTCAGCATAACCAGTCTGCACATTGTGAAAATGGCGTTACTTCAAATCTTCTTAAATATTACGGAATAAACCTTAGCGAGCCAATGGTTTTTGGAATTGGTGCAGGTATATTTTTTTCTCACATGCCGTTTATTAAATTAAATGGAATGCCGGTTACATCTTTCAGACCTTTGCCAGGAATGATTTTTAAGCGTGTAACCAGAAGACTTGGTTTAACAATTGAACGAGTGAAATTTTCGAATCCTGAAATGGCAATGTCTGAACTTGATAAGGTTTTGCTTTCCGGAACACCAGTTGGAATGTTGGTAGGAGTTTTTAATCTTTCGTATTTTCCTGATGCTTATCGTTTTCATTTCAATGCACATAATCTTGTTGCATTTGGCAAAGAAAACAATCAATATCACATCAGCGATCCTGTGATGGAATCTATAGAATTTCTGAACTCCGAAGACTTAAAAAGGGTTAGATATGCAAAAGGAACTTATCCTCCAAAAGGTAGAATGTATTATATAAAAGATGTTCCAAAAAACATAAATATTGAGAAAGCTATTTATGCCGGAATAAAAAATGCAAGCAAAGATATGCTTACAATTCCACTTCCTATGTTTGGAGTAAAAGGAATTGATTATCTGGCAAATAAAATGCAAAATTGGGAAAATAAATTGGGTGAGCGTAAAGCATCACATTATCTTGGTCAGGTAATACGTATGATGGAAGAAATTGGCACTGGTGGTGCAGGTTTTAGATTTATTTATGCAGCTTTTTTGCAAGAATCGGCCGACATTATTAATAAACCAGAATTGAAGCAATTATCATCGGAAATGACACAGATTGGCGATAAATGGAGAGAATTTTCAGTAAATGCAGCTAGAAACTGTAAGGGAAGAGGTGATAAAGTTACATATACAGAACTTTCGCAAATGCTTAAAAATATTGCTAAAAGTGAAAGAACCATATTTACACAATTGAAACAAATTATTAAGTGACCAACAATTCCACATTAATTATAACAGTTCAAAACTTAACCAAATTTTATAAAGGTTATTCAGAACCTGCATTGGACAATATTTCGCTGGAAATATTTGAGAAAGATTTTTTTGGTTTTTTAGGTCCAAATGGAGCTGGCAAAACAACT
>MEND01000273.1:2397-7324 GCA_001768975.1 Bacteroidetes bacterium GWA2_31_9
TAGTGGAAATGCCTTTATATTAAACCAAAATATTCGAAATTTTACAAACGAAATAAAAACTGCAATAGGAGTTGTCCCACAGGATATTGCACTTTATCCAACACTGACAATTCTTGAAAATCTTACTTATTTTGGAAAGCTATACGGATTAAAAAAAGATGTATTAAAAGACAAAATTGATTTTTTTATAAATAAACTTGAGCTTCAAAAAAAAGCAAAATCTAAAGTCAGTACACTTTCAGGAGGAATGAAACGCAGAGTAAACCTAATTGCCGGAATTTTACACAACCCTAAAATTATTTTTCTTGATGAGCCAACTGTTGGAATTGATGTTTACTCAAAAGCTGTAATTATTGACTTTTTAAGAGAACTTAACCAAAATGGTGTTACAATAATTTACACATCGCATCAGATGGAAGAAGCCGAAAATTTATGCAACAGAATTGCAATAATAAATAGTGGAAAGATTAAAATTAATGGCGAAACTTCTGAAATTCTAACTCAAAGTAATTGCAAAAATATGGAAGAGTTATTTTTAAGCCTATGTAAATAAAGTAATTAATGGCATTAATTGATTAAGGTATATGGAAATAAGGGCATTAGAAAATAAACCCATAATTAGAATGAGAATTAAGTATGTGTTTGAGCTTTTTCAAAAAAATCACATACAACATCCCTCTATACCTCTATACCTCTATACCTATTTGCCCCTTCCCATAACTCAAAAAACTAAGTAAATTGAATAAGTTATTAGCCTCAATAATAAAAGAAACATTAGTTGTTATTAGAGACAAAGCAGGATTGGCAATTGTTTTTATAATGCCTATGGCTTTGCTAATAATTATGACTTTGTTACAGGATTCATCTTTCAAGAAAATTAGCAAATCTAAAACCCCAATTTTATTGGTTGATAATGATAATGATTCACTTGGTATTTCAATAAAAAATGGATTGATTAATTCAGGATATTTTGATGTAATTGAAAATTATAATAGACAGCAATTAAGTGAATCAGAAGTAAATAATCTTGTTTCGCAAGGCTCTTTTCAGCTTGGAATTGTAATCCCAGATAGCTCCTCAATAATTCTTCGTAATACTGTAAAAAGATATGTTTTGGTAAGTATGAACCAAGCCATATCTGCTGATAAAATTTACAAGGAAAGTATAAAAATTAAAATATTTACCGACCCATTAGCAATACAATCGTTTAAAAATTCAATAATTAGTTCAATTGAAAATTTCACGACAAAAATTGAAATGAAAATTATTTCCTCTGCACTAACTGAAGAAATGAACAAGCGATTTCCCGGAAATAAAAATATTGCTTTTAATGGCGAAAAACTATTGACTTTTGAAGAAGTTATTGCAAGTACTGAATCCGATATGATTATGCCAAACTCAGTACAGCATAATGTGCCAGCATGGACAATTTTTGCTATATTTTTTATAATTATTCCTTTAGCAACAAATATTATTAAAGAACGAAATGATGGAAGTTTAAACCGAATACTTTCTATGCCAGTTTCTTACGTTACAGTTATGCTTGCTAAGATTATAGTTTATACAATTATCAGCTTAATCTTAGTTGTTTTTCTGTTTTCGCTTGGTTATTTCATTTTGCCATTAATGGGAATGCCGGAACTTAATATTGGAAATAACTTATTATCAATCTTTTTAGTTTCACTCTCTGCATCATTGGCAGCTTGTGGTTATGGTGTTTTAATCGGGTCAATTGCAACAACACATTATCAGGCATCATCGTTTGGGGCAATTTCAGTAATTATTCTTGCAGCAATTGGAGGAATTTGGATTCCAGTTTATGTTATGCCTGATGTTATGAAAAGCATAAGTGTTTTTTCTCCTTTAAATTGGGGAATAAATGGCTATTATGATATTTTTCTAAGAGGATATGGACTAACTTCTATTCTTGTAAATTGCACAAAGCTTGTTGTTTTTTTTGGAATAACATTGATTGCTTCCTGGGCATATAGGAAATATGCTAGAATGAAGAATTAAGAACACTTAAAAGGTAAAATCAAAACCAATTGTTCCCCAGCTCATATCGTAACCAGCTTCAACAAATCCAGCAATATTTTTAGTTAAAAAATAGTTGGCTCCCAAAAAACTTCCAAAATGAGGAAATACTCCACCTTGGTCTGTATAATAGTATAATCCTGGATAGTTGGTTTTGTGATTATCTGAAATAATTCTCAATCCGAATGCACAACCAGCATAAGCATTAAATTGTGGTGTTTGTAATAATTCACCAAAATTATAATAATAAGCAGCTCTTCCAGCAAAAATGAAACTAGTGTAATTTGAATTATAATAATAGCTTTTATATGTTTGATAATAAGCACCAACTTCACCTCCTAATGCCAAAACTCCGGGACCTATTTCAAACATTCCTTTTTCGATTGTAAATCTTAATGCAGGACTTGAAAATCCTGTAACTCCCAAATAATCGTTACTTGGTCCTATTCCTACGCCAAACATCATAACTTCTTTGGTCATTTCTTGAGAAAATGAAACACTGTTAAAAGTTATAATAGCTATAATCAATAAATATATTCTTTTCATAAAATTGTAATATTAATTTTTCAAAAGTATTCAATAAATGAAATTAAAAACATGAAAAATGTTTTTTTATATAAACATCTATTTGTTAATAATGATATGGTATTTGGAAGATTTTCTTGAAAACCTAAATCAATGTTCCAATCAAGTCATATTCCTCACAAGCAGTGATTTTTACTTTATAAAAATTACCTTTTTTGAGGGTCTTTTCTGTTTTAATAATTACTCTGTTATCAACGTCTGGAGAGTCAGATTCTGTACGACCAATATAGTTTCCATCAGATTTTTCGTCAATAATTACTTTCAGATTTTTTCCGATTTTTAAATGGTTTTTATTGTAAGAAATTTCCATTTGCAAACTCATTAATTCATCTTTTCTACGATATTTTTCTTTTTCGGGAACATCATCTTTGAAATTTTCAAAAGAATATGTTTGTTCTTCATGTGAATATGTAAAAACGCCTAGTCTGTCGAATTCAAAATCGCTAACAAATTGTTGTAGTTCTTTAAAATCTGCTTGAGATTCTCCTGGATGCCCAACTAAGATTGTAGTTCGAAGTGTTATTTCTGGAATTTCGGTTTTAATATAATTTAGTAACTTTATTGTATCATTTTTGCTAATATTCCTGTGCATTTTTGAAAGCATGTTATCGCTAATGTGCTGAACAGGAATGTCTAAGTACTTGCAAATGTTTTTCTTTTCCTTCATAACTTTTATTACATCCAAAGGAAATTTTGCTGGATAAGTGTAATGCAGGCGAATCCATTCAAGTCCTTTTATGTCAGATAATTTTGTTAGAAGTTCGGGCAGTGCTTGTTTTTTGTAAATATCAATTCCATAATAAGTTAAATCCTGAGCAATCAGCATTATTTCTTTAACTCCATTTTTAACTAACAATTCTGCCTCTTTTACAAGCGATTCAATTGTTTTGGAAACATGTTTACCTTTAATCAATGGGATTGCACAAAACGAGCATGTACGGTCGCAACCTTCCGAAATCTTTAAGTAGGCATAATGTTTTGGCGTTGATAAAAGACGTTCGCCAATCAATTCGTTTTTATATTCAAGCCCCAGTTCTTTTACAATATCCTGAAGCTGAAAACTTCCAAAATAACTGTCAACTTCTGGAATTGATTTTTCAAGGTCTTTTTTATATCGTTGCGATAAACAGCCAATTACATAAATATTTTCAAGTTTTCCCTTTTCTTTTAAAGCAACATATTGCAGAATTGTGTCAATTGATTGCTGTTTAGCATCTTCAATAAAGCCACAAGTGTTGATAATTACAGCTTTTGAACCTTTTACGAATTTGTCGTGTGAAATCTTAACATTATTCGATTTTAGTTGATTCATTAAAATTTCAGATTCAACAACATTTTTTGAGCAACCTAAAGTGATTACAGATATTATAGTTTCTTTTCTATTTGTTTTCATTACTTAATTTGTTGACACAAAATAAGTATTTATTTTTTAAATATCTTTAATGAAATTGGAGGCAGATTTTTTGATTTTTTATAAAACAGAAATCATTTTACTAAATTTCAGTACCAAGCTCTACCAAAAACAAATTCATTGAAATATAAGCATGGAATTTAGGGTATTATTTAAATTTATAAAATAAATGTAAAATACCAATCATTAAAATCGTTATATAAGTACTACAAAATATTATCAGTAGAAGTTTTTTATCTTGCGATTTGTATTTTGTTATTCATCAGCTCGACGTTGAAATTTACTTTGGCTTTTAATGCTCCAAAAACTTTCAAAATCGTTTCCATCGTTACGTTTGTCTTATTATTTTCAAGTTTTGAAATTTGAGCTCGTTGTACACCAACCAATTTTCCTAATTCCTCTTGAGTTAAATTTCTTTCAAGTCGAACCTTGCGAATCATTTCGCCCATAATTTCAAGTTGCAATTCTTGTTCGTATTGCGTTCTTCTTTCCGTTCCGATTTCGCCAATAAATTCATCTTTTATTTGGTCGAAAGTAAACATTTCTAATTCTTTATTTTTTGTTGCCATTTTTGTTTTCGTTTTTAAGTTCAAAATATTTTAACCTAATTTGCTCTGCTTTTGCAATTTCTTTTTCTGGGGTTTTATCTGTCTTTTTGATAATTCCGTGCGTTGTCAAAACCAAAGTGTCTTGTTTGTTTTCCTTATCCCAAAACGCAAAAATTCTATAATGAGTTTTGTTAAATAAGGTTCGAAACTCCCAAATTTCTCCTTTCAGTTTTTTAAACAGTTCGCTGTCCGTTTTAATTTTTGCTTTATCAATATTGAAGATTATTTTTTTTCGACTTTTTGAGTCAAGACTGAGTAAAAACTCTCTTGCTTCAGTTAAAAATATCAC